>NZ_KV786646.1:12481-24993 GCF_001806955.1 Burkholderia sp. HMSC10F09 | reverse complement strand
CGCGCGTCGCACCACCGTTGCCCCGCGCCGTGCGGCGATGCCGCCGGTCACGCCATGAACGGGCTGCGCGCGCATGCGCGCGCGGCCGCACCCGGAGGGCTCGCATGACCGCCACCAAGGTCCACGTGCATCTGTTTTACGGCGCCGATCCGCGTACTTACCGGAAAGGCGACAACATCGGCTGTCTGTACGGCTATCACCACGCGGAATCGGACGAATTCCGGCTCACGTATTCGGCCGACCGGCGCGAGCCGCGCGTGGTCGGCATCGCGCGCCGCGCGCTGAAGGCCGCGCTCGGTTTCGACATCGTGCACGCATGGCGCAACCGCGCGGCGCTGCTCGACGCGGACGTGATCTGGACGCATACCGAACAGGAGCATCTGGCCGCCGCGCTGATCCTCAAGCTCGCGGGCGCGCAGGGCAAGCGGCCGCTGCTGCTCGCACAGAGCGTCTGGCTGTTCGACAAATGGCAAAGCTTCGGCGGCCCGCGCCGCTGGCTGTACCGCAAGCTGCTCGCGCGCGCCGACGTGCTGACCACGCTCGCGCGCGACAACGCGGCGCTGTGCCGCCGCTATCTGGGTCGCGACGCGGAGTTCGTCTACTACGGGCTCAACACGCAGGACTTTCCGATCCGCGATCCGCAGCCGTGGCAGCCGCATCGGCCGCTGCGCATCGCGGCGATCGGCAACGATCGCGACCGCGACTGGCGCACGTTTCTCGCCGCGTTCGGCGGCGATGAGCGCTACGAGGTGCGGCTCGCGACGCGTCGCCGCGTGCCGCGCGCGTGGCACGCGCCGAACGTCGCGATCGGCTCCGCGTCGGGCCTCGCCAAGCAGCACGAGCTGTACGCGTGGGCCGACGTGATCGTCGTGCCGCTGCGGCCCAACTTTCATGCGTCGGGCATCACCGTGATGCTCGAGGCGGCGGCGCTCGGCAAGCCGATGATCGTGTCCGACGTCGGCGGCCTGACCGACTACTTCCCGCACGACACGGCCGCGTACGTGCCGCCGTTCGACGCGCAGGCGATGCGCGACGCGGCGGATCGCTTCGCGGCCGAGCCGCTCGCGGCGCTCGCCTGTGCGCGCGCCGCCGTCGAGCGGCTGCGTGCGTGCGATCTGACCACACAGGCGTTCGCGGAGCAGCACGTGCGCATCACGCGCGAGTTGCTGCGCCGGCGCCGCACGCCCGCGGCGGCCGCCGGCGTCGCGATGCCGCTCGCCGATTCCCGGCCGTCGTCGCGATGAGCACGCTTGCCGCCGAACGCGCGCCGGCGCGCAAGCGCAGCCGGTTCGCCGAGCCGACGCAGTGGGCCGGGCAGGCAGCGCTGTGGACGATCACGGCCGCGCTGATCGCCGCGCATCAGGGACGCGTGCTGACGTTCGCGTTTCCGGTGCTCGCGATCGCGGTCGGCATCTGGCTGTACTTCAAGAGCCCGGCGCGCTACGTCGGCTTCATGTGGTGGGTGTGGTTCCTGAGTCCCGAGGTGCGGCGTCTTGCCGACTGGTCGAAAGGCGCCTTCACGCCGACGAGCCTGATCCAGGTCGCGCCGCTCGCCGTGACGATGATCGCCGCCTTCGGGCTGCTGCGGCATTACCGCGTGCTCGCGCAGCGGCGCGGGATTCCGGTGCTGCTGATCCTGTTCGGACTGACCTACGCCTATCTCGTCGGGATCGTGTCGAGCGGCCTGATGGCCGCGACCTACGACCTCGCGAACTGGCTGTATCCGGTGCTGATCGGCTTTCACATCATGGTCAACGCGCGCAACTATCCGGCGTACCGCGACGTGCTGCTGTCGACCTTCATCTGGGGCATGCTCGTGATGGGCGTGTACGGCATCATCCAGTACTTCGTGATGCCGCAGTGGGACGTGCTGTGGATGGTCGGCTCGCAGATGGGCTCGCAGGGCGAGCCCGTGCCGTACGGCGTGCGTGTGTTCAGCACGATGAATTCGTCGGGGCCGTTCGCATTCGCGATGATGGGCGCGCTCGTGTTCGTGCTGGTCGCACCGCAGAAGATCCGCTGGTTCGCGGGCGCCGCCGGCTTCGTGTCGTTCGCGCTCTGTCTCGTGCGTTCGACGTGGGGCGGCTGGGTAATCGCGCTCGCGATCCAGCTCGTGCAGTCGAGCAACCGCGTGCGGATGCGGATCCTCATCAGCGGCGTCGTGCTGGTCGGCCTGTGCGTGCCGCTGCTGACCGTCGGCCCCGTCGCCGATCGTCTCGGCCAGCGTCTGCAGTCGATCGTGAACCTGAAGGACGACCGCAGCTACGACGATCGCAACAAGTTCTACGCGACCTTCGCGGAAACCGCGTTCACCGACGTCGCCGGCGAAGGGATGGGCGCGACGGGCGCGTCGACGAAGCTGTCGAGCGACAGCGGCGAGCTCGGCAAGTACGGCAGCTTCGACAGCGGCGTGATGAACGTGCCGTTCGTGCTCGGCTGGCCCGGCACGCTGCTCTATCTCGCGGGCTTCGTGATGCTGCTCGGCCGCACGGTGCGCGCGTCGTTCAGGCTGCGCGACGACAAGTTCGTCGGCGCCTGCCTGAGCCTGTGCCTGTCGGTATTCGCGATGCTCGTGTTCACGAACTCGCTGATCGGCACGGGCGGCCTGCTGTTGTTTACCGCCATTTTTTCGATTCTTTCCGCGGCGCACTGGCAGAGGCTTCAGCGTCTGCCGGCCGCCGCGCGTTTACGGGGAGACGACCATTGAGAATCGCGATCGTCACGCACGTCGTGCGTCATAACGACGGCCAGGGCCGCGTCAATTACGAAATCGCGCGCGCGGCGCTGGCCGAACAATGCGAGGTCACGCTCGTCGCGTCGCACGTCGCGCCGGAGCTGCTCGCCGATCCGCGCGTGCGCTGGGTGCCCGTGAAGGTCGGGCGCTTCTGGCCGTCGAATCTCGTGCGGCAGCAAGTGTTCGCGTTGAAGAGCGCGTGGTGGCTGCGCACGCACCGCGATGCGTACGACGTGCTGCACGTGAACGGCTTCATCTCGTGGATCAAGGCCGACGTGAACACCGCGCACTTCGTGCACGGCGGCTGGTTCAAGAGCCCGTACTATCCGTTCGCGCCGACCAAAGGGCTGTGGTCCGCGTACCAGTACGTGTACACGCGCGTGAATACCGCGCTCGAGCGCTGGGCGTACCGGCGTTCGCGCGCGATCACCGCGGTGTCGCAGAAGGTCGCCGACGAAATCGCGGCACTCGGCATCGACCGCAGCAAGATCGGCGTGATCTACAACGGCGTCGACGGCAGCGCATTCGCCGATGCGCACGCGGACCGCGCAGCGTTCGATCTGCCGCGCGATGCGTTCCTGCTGCTGTTCGTCGGCGATCTGCGCACGCCGCGCAAGAACCTCGGCACCGTGCTGAAGGCATTGACGAAGCTGCCGGAACACGTGCATCTCGCGGTCGCCGGCTATCTGCCCGGCAGCCCGTATCCGGACGAGGCGCGCGCGCTCGGCCTCGGCGCACGCGTGCACTTCCTCGGTCTCGTCAAGAACATGCCGACGCTGATGCGCTCGGTCGACGCGTACGTGTTTCCGTCGCGCTACGAAGCGATGAGCCTGTCGCTGCTCGAAGCGATGGCGGCGGGGCTGCCTGTCGTCACCGCGCGCACCGCGGGCGGCGCCGAGATCATCACGCGCGATTGCGGGATCGTGCTCGACGATCCGGACGATCCGGACGCGCTCGCGCAGGCGATCGACCTGCTCGCGGCGTCGCGCGACACGTGCCGTGCGATGGGCGCGGCCGCGCGCGAACTGATGACCCGTTTCGGCTGGGCCCACATGGGCGCCCAGTACGTTGCGCTGTACCGGCGCATCGGCCAACCTCCGCAGCCGTCCGCGTTCGCGCGCGTCGAGCATGCGGTCACGCAGGAGCAATCGTGATGTCCTCTTCTTCCCGGCCGATCAAATCGCTGCAGATCGGCATGCACTGGTTTCCCGAACGCGCGGGCGGTCTCGACCGCATGTATTACTCGCTCGTCGGCGCGCTGCCCGGCGCGGGCGTCGAGGTGCGCGGGCTCGTCGCCGGCTCGCCGAAGGTCGCCGACGACACGGGCGGTGCGATCCAGGGCTTCGGCCCCGCGTCGCAGCCGCTCGCGCGCCGGATGCTCGCCGCGCGGCGCGCGCTGCGCGAGGAAATTCGCAGCGCGCGGCCCGACGTGATCTCGTCGCACTTCGCGCTGTATACGTTTCCGGGCCTCGACGTGACGCGCGGGATTCCGCAGGTGTCGCACTTTCAGGGGCCGTGGGCCGACGAGAGCCAGGTCGAGGGCGCCGCGTCGCTCGGCCAGCGCGCGAAGCGCTATCTCGAACAGGCCGTGTATGCGCGTTCGTCGCGGCTGATCGTGCTGTCGCAGGCGTTCGGCCAGATCCTCACGCAACGCTACGGGATCGATCCGTCGCGCGTGCGCGTGATTCCGGGCTGTGTCGACACCGCGCAGTTCGACACGCCGCTCACGCCGGCCGAGGCACGGCAGCGGCTGCAGCTGCCGCAGGATCGGCCGATCGTGCTCGCGGTGCGCCGCCTCGTGCGGCGGATGGGGCTCGAGGATCTCGTCGACGCGATCGGAATCGTCAAGCGCCGCCATCCGGACGTGCTGCTGCTGATCGCCGGCAAGGGCAAGCTCGCCGAGGAGCTGCAGCAGCGCATCGACGCAGCCGGGCTGCAGGACAACGTGAAGCTGCTCGGCTTCGTGCCCGATCAGCATCTCGCGGCGCTCTATCGCGCGGCGACGGTCAGCGTCGTGCCGACCGTCGCGCTCGAGGGCTTCGGGCTGATCACGGTCGAATCGCTCGCGTCCGGCACGCCGGTGCTCGTGACGCCGGTGGGCGGCCTGCCCGAGGCGGTGGCCGGGTTGTCGAACGATCTCGTGCTGCCGTCGACGGGCGCCGATGCGATTGCCGAAGGGCTTGGCGCCGCGCTGTCGGGCGCGATTGCGTTGCCGGACGAGGCGGCGTGCAAGCGCTATGCGCGCGAGCATTTCGACAACGCGGTGATCGCGCGACGCGTCGCCGGCGTGTACGAGGAGGCGATCCACGCGGCGGGCTGAGCGTCGCTGCGGGTTGCAGGTTGTAGGTGGTGTGTTGCCGCTGCGCCCGGCATGGGCGCCGCGGCGAAGCGCGAATCGGCGTGCGTGGCGCGACCGGTTCGCGAACCGGCCGCTCGATCCGGGCGAGCCGGTTTTTTTTGTCGTCCGGCAGCGCGACGCGTGCTACGCCGGTGCCCGCTTGCGCTCGAGCGTCGCCGCCCACACGACGAGCGCCGCCGCGCTGACGGTCGCGCCGAGCACGCATACGCCGCTCCATCCCGCGTACGCATACATCGACGTCGAGGCGATCGCGCCGAGCCCGCTGCCGGCCGAATAGAACAGCATGTAGCAGCCGACGACACGCGCATGCGCATCGGGGCGTACGCCGAGAATCATGCTCTGATTGACGACGTGAACGGCCTGTCCGCCGACGTCGAGCAGCACGATCCCGACGATCAGCAGCGCGATCGACGTTTCGCCGAACGCGAGCGGCAGCCATGACGACACGAGCAGCGCGAGTGCGGCGCCGGTCGTCGCCTGACCGTATCCGCGATCGGCGAGCCGGCCCGCGCGGGCGGCCGCGGCCGCGCCGAGCGCGCCGACGAGGCCGAACGCGCCGATCTGCGTATGCGACATCGCATGCGGCGGCGCGCTGAGCGGCAGCACGAGCGCGCTCCAGAAAATGCTGAACGCCGCGAACATCAGCAGCGCGATCGCACCGCGCACGCGCAGCGTGCGTTCGTCGCGCAGCAGCGACGCCATCGAGCGCAGCAGCGCCGCATAGCCGATCCGTTCGCGCGGTGCGTCCGTGTCCGGCAGGAGCCGCGACAGCCCGACGAGCATCGCGATCGCGAGCGCCCCCGACACGAGATAGACGGCACGCCAGCCGGCGACGTCGGTCACCGCACCCGCGACCGAACGCGCGGCCAGCAGCCCGATCACGACGCCGCCCTGCGCGGCGCCGACCACGCGGCCGCGTTCGCCGGCGCCCGCGAGTGCGGCCGAACAGGCGATCAATCCCTGCGTCATCGCGGTGCCGAGCAGGCCGACCGCGACCATGCCGACGAGCAGCGCGATGCGTGTCGACGCGGCGGCGACGCCGACGCAGGCCGCCGCGAGCAGCACGAGCTGGACGGCGAGCAGCCGCTTGCGATTCAGGCGATCGCCGAGCGGCACGACGAACAGCAGCGCGAGCGCACAGCCGAGCTGCGTGGCCGTGACGACCGCACCGATCGCGGCCGCCGGCACCGCGAAATCGCGTGCGATCGCGTCGAGCAGCGGCTGTGCGTAGTAGACGTTCGCGACGCTTGCCGCACAACATGTCGCGAGCAGCGCGACGCGCGTCGTAGAGAGACGATCCGCGCACGGACCGGCGCCGCACGCCGCGGCGCCGGAAGAACAGGAAGACGTCATCGGTTTTCTCGTGCCTGATGTGGTTGCAAATTGAAACTGGTTGGAGTGTAGGAAAAGTAGTTTTAAAATGCAACTCGTTGTGCGGCGGGCACGGGGCCCGGGCACGGATGGCCGGTGTCGCCGTGCAGGCGCCGGCAGGCCAGTGGAGGAGAAGATGGCGAGGCAGAGAAGTCTGGCGGATTCGCATTGCCCGGTCGCGCGCGCGACCGACATCGTCGGCGATCGCTGGGCGCTGCTGATCGTGCGCGACGCGTTCGACGGCGTGCGCCGGTTCGGCGATTTCCGCACGAGCCTCGGCGTCGCGAGCAACATTCTGTCGGACCGGTTGAGGATGCTCGTGGAGGCCGGCGTATTCGACGTCGTGCCGGCCTCGGACGGCAGCGCGTATCAGGAATACGTCCTGACGAAGAAGGGCGAGGGACTGTTTCCGGTCATCGTGATGCTGCGCCAGTGGGGCGAAGCGAACCTGTTCGCGCGCGGCGAGCCGCATTCGGTGCTGGTCGATCGCAAGACCGGTCGCGCGCTGCGCAAGCTCGCACTGCGGCAGGACGACGGTCGGCCGCTGAAGCCCGCGGACACGTTCGTGAAAAAGATCGGTGAAGCCGGCGACGCGACGCCGCGCTGAGCGATCGGCCGCTCGTGTGCGTGCCGATCCGTATGCCCGTTGCGGCGGCCGCGCCGATCAGTCCGTCGTCTGCAACGGACGGCGGCCGCCATGCGCGTCGCGATGCGCATCGGGCCGCACGCGCGTGGCGAGCAGCGCGGCCGCGATCAGCAGCGCGACCGACACGCCGGTATCGATGCGCAGCCCGTCGACCACCGGCACCGCGCCACCGCTGCCGGCCACCGCGCCGAACGCTGCAACGCCGATGGCCCCGCCGGCCTGTCGCGCGGTATTGAGCACGGCCGACGCGATACCGGCGCGCGCCGGTTCGACCGAGGCGAGTACGGCGGTCGTCATCGCCGGCACCGCGAAACCCATCCCCGACGGAATCAGCAGGAACGGCACGAGCAGCGCGGGCAACGGCGTCGAGCCGTCGACGAAGTGCAGCGACCCGTAGCCGAACGCGGCGACGAGCGCGCCGGCGAGCATCGGCGCACGCGGCCCGTAGCGCGCGACGGCGCGGCCGCTCGCGAGATTCGCGAGCAGGAAGCCGCCGGTCAGCGGCAGGAACGCGAGTCCCGCCTGCAGCGCCGATTCGCCGCGTACGCGCTGCAGATACAGCGCGATCACGAATACGGTGCCGTAATACGTGAGGTTGACGCAGATCCCGAACAGCACGGCCGCGTTGAACGTGCGGCGGCGGAACAGCGCGAGCGGCAGCATCGGCGTCGCCGCGCGCGATTCGATCGCGATGAACGCGGCGGCGGCAAGCACCGCGAGCACGAAGCCGCCGGCGACGACCGGATGCGCGAGGCCGAGCGGCCGCCATTCGATTACCGCGCCGGTGAGCGCGGTCAGCATCGCGATCGCGACGAGCTGGCCGCGCACGTCGAGCGTACGCGCCTGCGGCGCAGGCGATGTCGCCGCACGATCGGCCGGTATCCAGGCGAACGCGGCCGCGAGCCCGGCCGCACAGAGCGGCAGATTGACGAGGAAGATGCTGCGCCAGCCGAACGCGGCGATCAGCGTGCCGCCGAGCACGGGGCCGGCCGCGATCGACACCGAACCGGCCGCCGTCCACGCGCCGACCGCTCGCGCACGCAGCGCCGGATCGTGCCGGCACGCATCGTTCAGCAGCGCGAGCGAGTTGGGCAGCATGGCCGCCGCGCCGACGCCTTGTACGGCACGCGCCGCGATCAGCATCGCGGGCGCCACGGCTGCGCCGCATGCGAGCGACGCGAGCGCGAACAGCGCGAGGCCCGCGACATAGACGCGACGCGCGCCGAAGCGGTCGCCGAGCGCGCCGGCAGACAGCATCAGGACCGCGAACGCGAGCGTGTACGCATCGACGACCCATTGCAAACCGGCCAGCGACAGATGCAGCGCGGCGGCCATGTGCGCGAGCGCGATATTGACGATCGTCACGTCGAGCTGCGTGACGACGAAGCCGACGCTGACGGTCGCGACGATGCGCGCGAGTGCGCGAGGAAACGCAGGTGTGGCAGTGTCCATGCGTTCATCGTAAGCGGCTGCGTGCACGGACGTTTCAGCGCTACGCGAAGCGTCGATGCGGCGCGTGTCGTGCGAGGCGATGGACGGGAAGTGTGAAGGGCCGATTGAAGCGATGCGTGCCGCACCGGGGCGTCGAATACGATGCGTGCCGCGGCCCGCCCGTTCGTCGCTTAATGCCGTTCGCCGCGCCAGCGGCCCGGCGCGACGCCGAAGCGCTTCGTGAACGCGTGCGTAAACGTGCTCTGATCGGCGAAGCCGACGAGGCCGGCAATATCGACGAGCGGATGACGGCCGTCCGCGAGCAGCACGACCGCGGTATCGAGCCGCAGCCGCAGCAGATAGCGATGCGGCGTTTCGCCGAATGCCTCGACGAACAGTTGATGAAAGCGCCGCATCCCGTAGCCGCAATGCGCGGCGAGATCGGCGATGCGCAGCGGCTCGGCGAGCCGTGCGCGCAGCCACCGGTCGATGCGCGCGAAATCGAGGCCCGACGCGGGCGCGCCGATGTCGGCATCGTCGAGCAGCGCGTCGCACAGCCGTGCGGCGGCCTGCCATTGGAAGCGACGGGCGTGTTGCGCGTCGGTGGCTGGCGCGTCGTCGAGCTGCGCGGCGGCCGCCGCCACGCGCGCGACGAGCGCGCTCAGCGACGGATCGATCGCAACGGCGCGTGCACGATCGAACAGCCGCTGCGGCACCGCGAGCGATGCGGCAGGCAGATCGAGCACGAGCTGCCTATTGTCGCCGAGGCCTGCATAGTCGTGGCGCGCGCCGGCCGGGATCAGCCACGCCGCATGACGATCGATGCGCCGGCCGACGCCGTCGACGGCCATCACCATCGCGCCGTCGACGCCGAGCACGATCTGATGGAAGTCGTGCACGTCCGACGCTTCGCACGCATCGTAGCGGCGCAGCGACACGGCGGGCGAGGCGATGCGTTCCATCGTCACGGAGCGGCGGCCGGCGGCGCGTGCGTCAGACGGCGAGCAGTTCGACTTCGAACACGAGCGTCGCGTTCGGCGGAATCACGCCGCCCGCGCCGCGCACGCCGTAGCCGAGTTGCGGCGGAATCGTCAGGCGACGCACGCCGCCGACCTTCATGCCTTGCACGCCTTCGTCCCAGCCCTTGATGACCATGCCGCCGCCGAGCACGAACGCGAACGGATCGTTGCGGTCCTTGCTCGAATCGAATTTCTGACCGTCGGTGAGCCAGCCCGTGTAGTGGACGCTGACGGTCTGGCCCGCTTGCGCTTCCGCGCCGGTGCCTTCGGTCAGGTCTTCGTATTTGAGGCCCGATGCGGTCGTGATCACAGACATGACTTCTCCTGAAAAGGGATGGGATAAAGCCGATATTGTAGGCGAGCGCGGCGTGCGCCGTCGCACGCCGCCGGCGGCGCGAGCCGCGGCGATCGCCCGCGTGCATCCGAGGCCGGCCCGTTGCACGCGACACCACCGATGGAACGCGCGTTTGAATCGCGCGTCGGCGATGCGCGCGCGTGGCGCTCGCTTCAGCGCATCCTCCGTATGATTCGGCGCGGCAGCCGCGCTCGGCCGCGTACCGGGCGATGCATCGCCGATGGCGCAGAGGCCCGACGCACCGGGCTTCGGCGCGGTCAGGCGGATCGCGGGGCCGCGCGCCGACGCCGTTCCCGCACGCGCGTTCGCGTTCGAATCGATGCGATGCGCACCGCTGTTCCAACGGCTTTTTTTCCGCGTTTTCGACCGTGCCCCGTTTGGAAGCGCGCGTCTACCGCGCCGCTTGCGCGCGCAGATGCGCGGCACCTATCTTTACAGTTATCGATGTCAGGATTCGGGCGCCACGGGCGCGTGCGTGCGGCCGTCCCGCGCGTGGCGCCGGACGCCGTGCTGCAAGGAGAACGATGAAATGAAGTCAGCCGCTGCCGCGATCGCCGCCGACGTGATGCCGGTGCGCCGCGACCTGCGCTTCGACCTGCCGGTCGAACGCGCGAAGGACTGGCATGGCCTCGGGTCGCACGTGACCCACTTTTTCAACGCGCTGTCGCTGCTGTTTCCGGCCGGCGAGCGCTTTTTCATGGATTCGGTACGCCACTACCGCGACCGGATCGACGATCCGGTGCTGAAGCGTCAGGTGCTCGGCTTCATCGGCCAGGAAGCGATGCATACGCGCGAGCACGTCGAATACAACGAACTGATGCAGGCGAACCGGCTGCCCGCGCGCAAGCTCGACCGGCGCGTCTGGAAGGTGCTCGGCTTCATGAAGCGCGTGCTGCCGCACTCGGTGCAGCTCGCGCATACGGTCGCGGCCGAGCATTACACGGCGATGCTCGCGGACTGGATCCTGCGCGATCCGACACGTCTCGACGGTTCGGTCGACGGCTACCGCCAGATGTGGATCTGGCATGCGCTCGAGGAAACCGAGCACAAGGCCGTGTCGTTCGACGTGTGGAACAGCGTGATGGCGCCCGGCCTGCGGCGCTACCTGATCCGCATCGGCGTGTACCTCGTCACGACGCTGACGTTCTGGCCGACCGTGTTCCTGATGCACGTGACGCTGCTCTGGCGCGACCGCGCCGCTCCGCATCCGCTGCGCGGCCTGCTGCGGACGATCGCGTTCCTGTACGGGCCGCGGTACGGCCTCTTTCCGCGCATCGCCGGCGAATGGCTCAGCTATTTCCGCCCCGCGTTCCATCCGTGGGATCACGACAATCGCCATCATCTCGCCCGCGTCGACGCGCTCGTCGCCGCGTACGGCGACCACGACCGCGCGGCAGCCGGGCGCGGCCGGACGGCCGCGCTGGCTTCGGCGGCCCGCTGACGCCCACCCGCGACACCGCTGTCGCGCGCGCCCGTCGCGTCATGTCGTCTGACGATTGACCATCGTCAACCGGAACCGGTTGCGCACGCGTAGCGCGCCGATCCGGCACGCCGGCCGCGCCGTTGTCGCCGCATCGAATGTCGCGTCCCTCCGTCGCGTACGCAGGCCGCCGGCCTGCACCGGCGCGGCTTCGCGAGCCGTCGAGCGTTTTCGCGCGTCCGTGCGTCGCGCGCGCCACAGGGATAACACCCAGCTAGCGGTGCGCGCGCGGCCTCGCTATACCGTTGAAACAAAGGCGCCGTACCCGTCGCGCGATTGCTGCGCGAGGGGATTCTATTCGGACTGAAATGCGGCCATTATGTCGGTTCGATCGAGGTCCGCCGTGCGCGGCGACGAGCCGGCGCGCGATACCAACGCCAAGCGGGGAACAACGATGGTTGCAAGGTCACCCGATGCAAACCGGAACGCGGAGCCGGACATGCCGCCGGTCTCCGTTACCGCCCCGGAGGCCGGCCGCAGGCTGTTCGCGATCATGCGCACGCCCGACGAGCCGTTGCTCGCGCAACTGCGCGGGCTCGGCTGGGAGGTGTCGGTCGCGAAGACGGCCGGCGCCGCGCAGAACATGACGTCCGGCGTCGGCATCGCGGCCGGGCTGATCGATTTCTCGGGGTTCACGTCGCGCGACTATCCGGCACTGAAAGCGTGCCTGAGCCAGCCCGCGATCGGCTGGATCTCGATCGCGCAGGCCGGCGTGACGATCGGGCCGGCCGTGCGCGAACTGATCCGCAGCTACTGTTTCGATTACGTGACGCTGCCGCTGCCGTACGAATGGATTTCGCACGTGCTCGGCCATGCGCGCGGGATGGCCGCGCTCGATCGCGTCGACGGCGCCGCTTATGCGGCGTCGATCGGCGAGCACGGGATGATCGGCAACTGCGAGGCGATGCAGCAGCTGTTCAGCACGATCCGCAAGGTCGCGAAGACCGACGCGAGCGTGTTCATCTCCGGCGAATCGGGCACCGGCAAGGAGCTGACCGCGCTCGCGATCCACGAGCGCTCCGGCCGCGGCAAGGGCCCGTTCGTCGCGATCAACTGCGGCGCGATTCCGCATCATCTGCTGCAGTCGGAGCTGTTCGGCTACGAGCGCGGCGCGTTT
>NZ_KV786646.1:0-12461 GCF_001806955.1 Burkholderia sp. HMSC10F09 | reverse complement strand
GCTGTTCGGCTACGAGCGCGGCGCGTTTACCGGCGCGACGCAGCGACGCGCGGGCCGCATCGAATCCGCGAACGGCGGCACGCTGTTTCTCGACGAAATCGGCGACATGCCGGTCGAAAGCCAGGCGAGCCTGCTGCGCTTCCTGCAGGAAGGCCGGATCGAACGGCTAGGCGGGCACGAGTCGATCGCGGTCGACGTGCGGATCATCTCGGCGACGCACGTCGATCTCGACGGCGCCGTCGAGGCCGGCCGCTTCCGCGCCGACCTGTATCACCGGCTGTGCGTGCTGCGCATCCACGAGCCGCCGCTGCGCGCGCGCGGCAAGGACATCGACATCCTCGCGCACTACGTGCTGCAGAAGTACAAGGCCGACAGCGGCCGCAAGATCAGCGGCTTCACGTCGGCCGCGCTCGACGCGATGCGGCGCTACGAGTGGCCGGGCAACGTGCGCGAGCTGATCAACCGCGTGCGGCGCGCGATCGTGATGGCGGAGAGCCGGCTGCTGACGCCGCACGACCTCGGGCTCGACACGCCGGGCGAAACCGAACCGGTGACGCTCGAGCAGGCGCGCGCGCTTGCCGAGCGCGTCGCGATCGAGAATGCGCTGCTGCGCAACGATCATCGCATCAACAAGGCCGCGGCCGAGCTCGGCATCTCGCGTGTGACGCTGTACCGGATGATGATCGAACACGGGCTCAACGATCACGACAACGCCGTCGATCACGGCGAGAACGGCGGTAAGGACGCGACGCCGCCGGACGACGCCGGTCATTGCCGCGTCGGCTGAACGGTGCGGGCGCCGCAGCGGGGCGCCGCAGCGGCCGGCCGCCGCGCGCATGTAAAGCCGATGAAACATTTCCTGCAGGCAAAGGCGCGCGTTCGCTTCGTCGTCGCATGAAACGCGCGGCGAACGCGCGCGCCAAATGGGCGCGAACCGGCTGCCCGCCTTGTCGCACAACGCGCGCCCGCTGTACGCGCGGCGCGCGCCGCCCGGTCGATGTTTCAGATCCGCAACCTTCCGCGCAGGCGAGCGATGCTCGCCGTGCGCCGTGTCGCGCGCACCCTTGTGCGCACGGCCGCGCGCGGCGCTGGCCCGCTCCTTGCAGCGATGGGCGTGCGAAAGTCGACGACGCGCCGCGCGTCCGGTCCGGCAGCGAACGCTGCCGTGCCGGGCCGCGCAGGTCCGCGGGGATGCGCGTCGGGCGCGGCGAAGCCGCCGCGTCCGGCCGACACGGACCGTCGTCGGGCGATCGTCGGAGCGCCGGCATCGTATCGAGCCGGTCGCCGCAACAAGCCAGAGACCAGAACGGGGTAGAAAAATGAACGATCGCCACACGCCGCGGCCGGCAGGCCGCGATCGCAGTGAGTCGGGGCATCGCCGGTCGGCCGTGCGTGTGGCGGCCGGCCGGCATGCGCCGACGGGCCATCTGTCCGCACCGCGTGCGAGGCGGATCCGGCTGAGCGCCGGTCATCCGCGGCGGGGCGGCGCTTTTCCGTTCGCGAGCCGGCTCCGCAAGGGGATGTGCGCGCGGGCGCCGATGCCGAGGCGCCCGCTCTTCGCGTACTGACGCCGTCGCGACGCGCGGCGGCGGCTGCGCGTCAGCCGCCGTAGATATCGAAGTCGAAGTACTTCGACGCGAGCCGCTTGTACGTGCCGTCCTTGACCATGTCGAGGATCGCGCGGTCGATCTTCGCCTTCAGGTCGGTGTCCTCCTTGCGCAGCCCGATGCCCGCGCCGATGCCGAGCACCTTCTCGTCGACGAGCTCGGGCCCGACGAACTGGTAGCCCGCACCGCGCGGCGACTTCAGAAAGCCGATCGCGGCCTGCACCTCGTCCTGCAGCGCGGCGTCGAGGCGGCCGGCCGTCAGGTCCGCATAGACGCCGTCCTGGTTCTGGTACGACACGACGTTCGCGCCTTGCTTCGCCCAGTACGCCTTCGCATACGCTTCCTGCGTCGTCCCCTGTTCGACGCCGATCGACTTGCCCTTCAGCGATTCGGCCGTCGGCAGCAGCGGCGAGCCCTTCTTGACGACGAGCCGCGTCGGCTGGTTGTAGATCTTCGTCGTGAAGCCGATCTGCTGCGCACGCTGCGGCGTGATCGACATCGACGACAGCACCGCGTCGAACTTCTTCGCCTTCAGCGCGGGGATCATTCCGTCGAAATCATTCTCGAGCCAGACGCACTTCGCCTTCAGGCGCGCACAGATTTCGTTGCCGAGATCGATGTCGAAGCCGACGAGCTTGCCGTCGGGCGCCTTCGACTCGAACGGCGCGTAGCTGGCGTCGGTGCCGAAGCGGATCGTGGTCCAGTCCTTCGCGACGGCGGGGCCTGCGGATACCGCGAGCAGGGCGATCGAAACGGCGGCAATCAGTCTCTTCATGATGGTTCCTTCACGGGGTCCTTCCGGTTCGGGGCGACACGGTTTTCGCGGACCGGCGCCGCGTTGCCGGCGCGTGATCCGTGCGGCCATTAACGCAGAAAATAAAATCCGAGTCCAGAATGGACAAAAAATATCGTCTACACGTGCGACCGCTCGACGCTGCGCGGTCGCGCGCGGGTCTCGACCCTTGCAAAAATACGAAAATGGACTAGTCTTGTTAGTGAATTCGTTTTGAGACTAACGATCATGTCACAACCCGCGTACGATCCGCATTCCGCGTTGCCCCAAGCGTCCGTCGCGCAGATGTCCGCCGCCGGCCTGCGTGCGTTTTTCAACATCGCGCGCGACTGGGGGCTGACGATCGACGAGCAGATCGTGCTGCTCGGCTCGCCCGGCCGCTCGACGTTCTTCAAGTGGAAGTCCGCACCGGACGCCGCGCGCGTGCCGCGCGATACGCTCGAGCGGCTGTCGCTGCTGCTCGGCATCTACAAGTCGCTGCAGATCCTGCTGCCGCAGCCGGCCGCGGCCGATGCGTGGGTCAAGCGGCCGAACGACGCCGCGCCGTTCGGCGGCATGCGCGCGCTCGACCGGATGCTGGCGGGCAATGTCGGCGATCTGGTCGCGGTCCGGCAGTATCTCGACGCGATGCGGGGTGGCTGGGCGTGACGAGCGCGACGGACACGACAACCTGGCCGACGACCACGCTCGACTGGGCGCCCGCCTATCGCGTGATTCCCACGCGCTTTCCCGCGATCAACCTGTTCGACCGCGTCGCCTCGGCCGAAGACTTCGACGCGCTGTACGCGCTCGAATCGCTGACGAACGACCGCATCCGCAACGAAGTCGGCACGCTCGAGCTCGTGCCGCCCGGCGAACGCCGCTACGGGCAGGGCTGGGGGCCGATCATGGCCGCGTTCACGCATCTGAATCCGCAAGGCAGCCGCTTTTCGGACGGCAGCTACGGCGTGTTTTACTGCGCGCGCGGACGCGACACCGCGATCGCGGAAACGCGCTATCACAGCGCGCTGTTCCTCGCGGCGACGAAGGAGCCGCCGATGCGTCAGCAGATGCGGCTGTACACGGTGATCGCGCGCGGCGACGTGGTCGACGTGCGCACCTGGCCGCAGCGCGATCCCGCCTTGCTCGATCCGCTCGACTACAGCGCGGGGCAGGCGCTCGGGCGCGCGGTGCGCCGCGCGGGCGGGCTCGGGATCGTCTATCCGTCGGTGCGCGATCCGCACGGCGAATGCCTGGCGGCGTTTCGCACGACGCTGCTGCGCGACTGCCATCACGCGGCGTATCTCGAGTACAACTGGAACGGCTCCGCGATCGACGCGGTGTTCGAGCTGAATCAGGTCGGGTAGGTGCGAGCATGCGGACGTCGCGCCGCCCGTGCATTCGATGCGGTGTGCGCGTCGCGGTGTCCGGCCGGGCAGCCTGCGGCCGTCACGGCAGCGGCCACGCGGCGGCGCCGCGTTCGCGTGCGGCGGCCTGCGTGATCGACCACGTCTGTCCCGTGCGCGGCTCTGCGAGCGTCAGTCGGCCGGCCGGTGCGAACGCACCCGTATCGATGAACCATTGCGCGCCGATCCGCTGCGGCACGCGCACCGGCGTATGGCCGCTGCAGGTCAGCGACAGGCCGGCCTGCCAGCCGGGATCGACGAGTCCCTGCACGAGATCGCGGCCCCAGATCAGCCGCTCGCGCACGTCGGGCGGATAGTCGCCGGTATCGAGATCGGCGTCCGAGCCGAAGAATTCCGCATGCAGCACGTTGAAGCGCGTCGCGCCTTCGCCGATCACGCGCACGAGCGGCAGCGCCTCGACGCGCGCCGCATACGCGTGCAGCCGCTCGGGCGGCAGATCGGCGCCCCAGTCGCCGCCGATGCCGCGCCATGCGTCGGCCGGCAGCTTGCCGCGCGCGACGAGGCTCAGCACTTCTTCGTGATTGCCGCGCACGACGTGACACCACGGGCGATCGAGCAGTTCGAGCGCGATCTCGGATGCCGGCCCGCGGTCGACCAGATCGCCGACCGAGAACAGCCGGTCGCGCGCCGGATCGAAGCGCACGTCGTGCAGCAGCGCGCGCAGCGCATCGACGCAGCCGTGCAGGTCGCCCACGACGAAGTCGCGGCCCGCGATGTTGGCCGGATGACGGTGGAGGAGGGCGGAAGCGCTCATGCCTTTATCTTAGGGCGTGTTTACGGATGGCACGCACACGCGAATGCCCGAAATCGGTCGTAGTGCAAGTCGTGAGGCGTGCCGTTTCGTCGTGCCGAAGAGGCAGCGGGCGACGTCGCCGTACGGGCGATCACCGGCATTCCCGTGGAATGAGGTTCGAGTCAGGCGTTGCCGCGAGAACGGCCGCTCGCCGCGTCGCGCCACGCGAGCGACCATTCGCCTCGCAACGCATGCGCGTTCCAGATGAAAACAGACCGCGGGCGCAGACGGTCATCGCCACGTCGCGGCGGAATGGCGATAATCGGGGACGGCCGGCGACCCGCGCGGCTCCCTTTCCGTTCGCTTTCGCTCTCGCATGATGACGCTCTATCCGCAGGTATTGCGCAACCGGCCGCGGCTCGTATCGGCCTTCGTCGCCGGTGCGCTGGCCGCGCTCGTGCTGCCCGCTTCGACGCGACCCACCGCACGCGCGCTGATCGGCTGGGACTGTGCGATCTGGCTGTATCTGCTGCTGATGTGGGGGCGCATGGTGACCGCGCATCATCACAAGGTGCGCGAGATCGCGATCCGCGAGGATCAGAGCGCGACGACCGTACTGACCGTCATCTGTCTCGCGACGGTCGCGAGCGTCGCCGCGATCGCGATCGAGCTCGCGACCGTGAAGAGCGTCGGCTTTCGCGCGGGCCTCGGCCACTACGCGGTCACGGCCGCGACGCTGTTCGGCGCGTGGTTCCTGATTCCGACGATCTTCACGCTGCACTATGCGCGGCTCTATTACGGCTCGCCGAGCGGCGACCGCGTGCTGCGCTTTCCGGACCGCAGCATCGAGCCCGACTACTGGGATTTCCTGTACTTCTCGTTCACGATCGCAGTCGCATCGCAGACGGCCGACATCTCGCTCGCCGGCCGCTCCGCACGCCGCGCGGTGCTTGCGCAGTCGATCCTGTCGTTCTACTTCAACATGGCCGTGCTCGGGCTGTCGATCAACGTCGCGGCCGGTCTGCTGAGCTGACGCGCGCAACCGTCGCGACGCCGCCGCGCGTGCGTCGCCGGTTCAGCGCCGGATCGCGACCCACGCGCCCCAGAACAGGCTCGCGAAGAAGCGCACCGGCGCATCGAAGCCCGCCTCGCGCAGCAGATCGAACACGGCGTCCTCGGACGCGGGCGGATCGGCACCCTGCAAGATCTTCGCGAGCTGCGCGCGCACCGTGTCAGGCGCCGCGCCATTCATGCGCCAGCGCTGCTGCCACGCGTCGAGCAGCTGCGGATGATCCGCATAGCGGCGGTAGTTGCCGGCGATCGCGAGCGGTGCGCCGGGCTTCAGCCGGCGCGCGATCGCGCGCAGCAGCGCCGCTTTGGCCGCGTCGCCGGGCACGTGGTGCAGCACGCCGATCAGCGTCGCGCCGTCGAACGCGGGCGTATCGGGCAATGTGTCGACGCGGTCTTCGATGAACTGCGTGCGAGCGGCGATTCCTGCCGCGTCGACGTTCGCGCGTGCAAGCGCGAGCATCGGCGCGGACGGATCGACCGCGGTGAAGCGCCAGTGCGGCTCGAGCGCGGCCGTCACGCAGATTTCCTGGCCCGTACCGCCTGCGCCGGCGACGAGGATATGCGCATCGCGTGCGCCGATCGTCGCGGCGAGCACGCACGCGGCCAGTTCGTGGCATGCGTCGTAGCCGGCGAGCGCGATGCGCGATTGCGTGGCGTATTCGTGGGCGCGGGCCGGGTCGAATTTGGCGGCGCTGGCGGGAAGCGACATGGCGGGTCCTTTTCGTCGGGAGCGGCGCGCGCGGATGCGCGCACGGTCCGTGAAGCGTACGGACGCGCGGTGCGGGCAACAAGGCGTGCCGCGATTCCGGTATGCGGACTACCCGACTCGCACGGCGCGCGAGCATGAACGTGCCCCGCGCCGCGCACGCTCATGCTCGCGGCATCGCGCGCTTCCAGCGTCGCCCGCTTCCAGCGTCGCCCGCCTCCGGCGTCGCCCGCCTCCGGCGTCGCCCGCCTCTACAGGGTCGATTCGCATTTAAAAATGTGCTCGGTCGATACGTCGCCTGCACGAAATCGGCGCATACTTTTTTCTCTTCCCTCCGGCCCGGCCGTCGCATGCCGGGCCTCGTTGCGCCGCGCCGACGGCGCCGTCCTGCCGCTCGGCATGCGCGAGGAGCGCACGATGTCCGATTGTCCGCACGATCCGTATGCGCAGCATTACAGCTACTGCCTGCCGTTCGGCGCGCAACCTTGCGGTGTCGGCTGTACCGCGCCGCGCACGCACTTTCGCGTCTGGGCGCCGGGCAGCACGCAGGTCGATCTCGAACTCGATACCGGCAGCGGCCCTACCGCGATCCCGATGAACGCGGCCGGCCGCGGCTGGTTCGAGATTTTCGCCGCCTGCGGCGCCGGCGCGCGCTATCGCTATCGGCTCGACGGGCGATTGCCGATTCCCGATCCCGCGTCGCGTTCGCAACCGGACGGGCTCAACGGCCCGAGCGAGGTGGTCGATCCGCGTGCATTCACGTGGCGCAATGCGTTCTGGCACGGGCGCGCATGGGAGGACATCGCGCTGTACGCGATCCGTCCGCACGCCGTGGGCGGCTTCGACGGCGTGCGACGTCGTCTGCCGGCGCTCGCGCGTCTCGGCGTGACGGCGCTGGAGCTGCTCGCGTCGCCGCACGACAGCCTGCCGTTCGCGCCGCTCGCGGCCGAAGGCGGCCCCGACGCGCTGAAGGCGCTGATCGATGCGGCCCACGGTTTCGGGCTCGCGGTCCTATTGGAGCTCGACTATGCGCACTTCGGCAGCGGCACCGACGCACTGCGCCATTACGCGGCGCCGTTCTTCCATCGGCGCGACGATCCGCGCGAGGCGCCGCCGCTCGCGCTCGATCATCCGGACGTCTGCGACTTCTTCTGCGACAACGCCCTGTACTGGATCCACGAATATCGCTGCGACGGATTGCGGCTGCGCGATGCGGACCGGATCGGCACGTCGTGGCTGTGCGAGATCGCCGACCGCGTGCGCGCGGCCGTGCCTGCCGACCGGCTGATCCATCTCGTGCTCGGCAGCGAGCGGCATCCGGTGCACCTCGCGGACACGCATTTCGATGCGCAGTGGAACAGTTGCGGCGAACGTGCGCTGCATCGCCTGACGGGCGGCGACGTGCCGCATCACGAAGGCATCTCGACGCATCAGTCGATCCATACGCTCGCTCGCGCGCTGACGGCGGCGGGCGCGGCGTTCCAGCCGCGTCCGTCCGGCGAGGCGATGGCGGGCGACGGATTGTCGCTGACGTCGCTCGTGCTGTCGGACGGCGCATGGCGGCACGGCGAATCGGAGCGCGCGGCGGGGCTGGCCGCGCTCGGGCTGTCGCTGCTGACGCCGCAGATCCCGCTGATCTTCGACGAAACCGCGCGCGACGCGGAGCGCGCGCATTTCGTGCAGTCCGCGCTCGCGGTGCGCGCGAAGCTGATCGCGCCGCGGCTCTCGGACTGCCGGCCGCAGTTCGCGCGTGCGCTGCGCTCGGGCAGCAGCGGCGACGCGGACGCGCTGCTCGCCTCGTGGCGGCTCGCGGACGACGAGACGCTGAGCCTCGCGCTGAACCTGTCGCCCGATCCGGTGCCGTTCGACGCGCCGGCCGGGCAGGTCGTGTTCGAGACGCCGCCCCGTGCGCGCGACCGGATCGACGAAGGCGAACTGCCGCCGTATTCGCTCGTCGCATGGCTGACCGGCGACGTGAACCGCTACGCGCTGACGCACGATGCGAGACGCATCGACTTCGGCATGACGGTGCGTGCGCCGCGTGCCGGCCTGAATGCGTGAGCCGATGATAGGACGTCGAACGGGCGGCCCTTGTGCGGGGCCGTGTATTGCTTACCAGAAGCCGCGAATACCCGCGATTCCGTATGCATGATGGCGGCGCGCTTCGTCGAGATGCGCGTGCGTCATGCCGCCGAGCGCGTAGACCGGCATCGCGGCGTGAGCGGCCCACGCGCCGAACTGCGCCCAGCCGAGCGTCGGTGCGCCCGGATGGCTGAGCGTCGGCAATACCGGCGACAGCGTGACGAAGTCGGCGCCCGCGCGTGCGGCGAGCCGCAGATCGCCTGCGTCATGACAGGCGGCGGATAGCAGCCGCTCGGCCGGCAGCGGCCGCTGCTGCGTCGCACGCAGCGTCGCGCCGTCGAGATGCCAGCCGGCGCGTTCGAACTGCAGCACGCCCTGCGCGTCGATCGGCCCGTTCAGCATCAGCTGCGCGCCGGCGGCCTCGCAGCGCGCGAGCGCGTCGGCCGCGAGCCGCGCGAACGTCGCCGCGTCGAACGACTTCACACGCAGTTGCACGAGCGTGTCGCCGCGCGCGAGCACGGCGGACAGCCGATCGAGAAATGCGTCGCAATCGGCCGCCGACGCGGAAGCCGGCTCCGGCGTGATGACGTAGCGGCGCGGCAGCGCGGGCTTCATCGCGCGCGGCGCTGCGAGGTCGTCATTCGTCGGCCTCCTTCGCGACCTTCGGATACACGCGCACGAGCACGATGCGCGGCCCGTTCATCTTCTTCACGACGACGTCGAAGCGGTCGAACGACACGCGCTGCCCTTCCGACGGCAGGTCGTTCAGCGCCTGGATCACGAGACCGCCGACCGACTCCGCGCGCCCTTCGTCGATGTCGATGCCGAGCGCCTGCTCGAGCGACACGACGGGCAGGCTGCCTTTGCCCATCAGCGTGCCGTCGTCGAGGCGCGTCCAGTCCGCATCGCCCTGACGGAACTCGTCGTGGATTTGCCCGACGAGCGCGCCGAGCAGGTTGTCGAGCGTCAGAAAGCCGATCGGCTTCTCGCCCTTGTTGCCGACCAGCGCGAAGTGCGGTGCGCCCCTGCGGAAGCGGCGGAACAGATCGAGCGCGGGCATGTCGGGCTGCACGTACTGAACCGGCCGCACATAGTCGGACAGATCGTCGAGCGCCGCGCCCGCGTGCCGCGCGAGCAGCAGGTCCTTCAGATGGATCAGCCCCGACACGCGTTCGCGCGACGCGTCGGTGAACAGCGGATAGCGGCTGAAGCGGTGCCGCGCGACGATCTCCATGTTGTCGGGCAGCGGCAGATCGCGGCGCAGGCCGATCATCTCGTGGGCGGGCCGCATCAGGTCGGACACCGTCATCGACGAGAAATCGAGCGAGTGCGCGAGCGTATTCCACTCGTCGTTGCTGTACGCGCCGCGCCCGGGTTGCGCGGTATTGCCGGCCGTGCTGCGGCGGCTGCGCAGGATCAGCTTCAGCTCGTCGGTCGAGTAGTGCGCATCGCCGCCGTGATCGGCCGACAGGCCGGCCAGTCGCAGCACCGCGTTCGCGCTGGTGTTGAGCAGCCAGATCGCCGGATACATCGCCCAGTAGAACGCGTAGAGCGGCAGCGCGACCCACAGTCCGACCTTTTCGGCCTGGCGGATCGCCATCGACTTCGGCGCGAGCTCGCCGACGACGATATGCAGGAACGAGATCAGCGAGAACGCGAACACGAGCGAGATCAGGTGCACGACGCGCTCGGAATGTACGCCGAGCACGTCGAGCAGCGGACCGATGAGCTGCGCGAACGCCGGTTCGCCGATCCAGCCGAGGCCGAGCGAGGCGAGCGTGATGCCGAGCTGGCAGGCGGACAGATACGCATCGAGGCGGCCGTGCACGACGCCGAGGATGCGGCCGCGCAGGCCGTGCTTGCGCGCCAGCGTCTTGACGCGCGTCGCGCGGAGTTTGACGAGGCCGAATTCGGCCGCGACGAAAAAGCCGTTGAGGGCTACCAGGAACAACGCGCCGATCAGCGCGAAGATCTGTAACAAGGAATCGCTCCGGTTGTGTCAGGCCCGTCAGTATAGAGCCTGAAAGGCAAGCGTAATGTGTCGGGCGCGCCGCTTCGCTCAGGCCGGCGTGCCGGCGCGCAGGCCGAGCGTCATCGAGACGGTCGCGCCGTCGACGAACGGATCGTGCGCGAACGTGCCGTCGTGCGCGAGCGCGACGCGCTGACAGATCGCGAGCGTCCACGCGACGCGCTTCGCATCGCGCTCGCGCAGCATCTCGCGGCGCGCGAACGATTCGAGCATGTGCGGCAGCGCCGGATCGACGAGTGCGGCCGCGTCGACGCTGCCCAGCACGCGCACGACGTAGTGCGCGCCTTCGCGCGTGCACGCGAACGTCACGCGGCTGCCGGCCGCGCTCGCTTCGACGGCGACCGTCAGCATCGTCCAGAGGGCCTGCGCGATGCGTTCGCGATCGGCGCACAGCGACGGCGCGTCGTCCGGCAGCGTCGCGTCGATCGTCACGCCGCGCGCATCGGCGAGCGCGAAGCGAACGAGCGCGAGCGTATCGTCGAGCAGCGGCCGCAGCGCGAACGTTTGCGGTGAAACGGCGAGCGTGCGCGTTTCCGCGCGCGGCGCATCGAGCACGTCGTCGATCAGCTTCACCTGCTGCTCGATGCCGGTGCGGATGCCGGCGAGTGCGCGCTGCAGATTCGGATCGGCATTCGCGAGCTGGCGCTCGAGCACGTATCCCCAGCTGTGCATCGCGTTGAGCGGGCTGCGCAGATCGTGCGACGCGGTGGACAACGCCTGGTCGCGCAGGAACAGCGCGGCCTGCGCGGCGTAGTGCGCTGCGCGTTCGCGCAGCAGGTCGGCAACGGGATCGACTGAAACGGACATGAACGGGGCAGACCTGTCGGAAGCGGTGAGCGGGGACATCCCGCAAAGCGTCATTATAGGGACGGTGTTTTTCATGCCGGCAGCGCGTCTTCGTCCTTTTTGCGCGCATCGCCGTTCGGCAGAAGCTGGCACGCGAGCAGCCCGGCGAGCATCAGCGCGCAGCCGACGAGCGCGCGCAGCGTCAGCGTTTCGCCGAGCGCGGCCCAGCCGGCGACGGCCGCGAACACGCCTTCCATGCTGAAGATCACCGCCGCGTGCGCGGGCGCCGCGTCGCGCTGCGCGACGACCTGCAGCGTGTAGCCGACGCCGACCGACAGCAGCCCGCCGTAGAGCACCGTCGGCAGCGCGCCGCGCAGCATCGCGACGCTGACGGGCTCGACCGCGAGGCCGACCGCGAGGCACAGCGCGCCGCACACGACGAACTGCAGGAAGGCGAGCACGAGCGGATCGTGCCGCTTCGCGAGATGACCGACGGCCATCACGTGCGCGGCGATGATCACCGCGCCGGCGAGCTGGAACCAGTCGCCGTACAGCACCGAGAAATGTTCGTCGATGCTGAGGAAATACAGGCCGATCGCGGCGAGCAACGCACCGAACCACGTGCCGACGCCGATCCGGTGCCGCGCGAACACGCCCATCAGCGGGACGATCACGACGTACAGCGAACTGATGAAGCCGGCATTGGCGATCCGCGTGTACTGCAGCCCGATCTGCTGCAGCGAGATCGATACCGCGAGCAGCGCGCCGAGCGCGACGCCCGGCAGCAGCAACGCCGGGTCGCGCCGGATCGCCGCGAGCTGCGCGCGCGAGGCCGCATTGAAGTTCAGCAGCGGGACGAGCACCAGCGCGCCGAGCAGGAAGCGCAGCCCGGTGAACAGGAACGGCCCGATCACGTCGAGGCTCAGCCGCTGCGCGACAAATGCCGAGCCCCAGATCGCGGCGGCGGCGAGCATCAGCAGGTTGGCGCGGAGGTGCTGGCGGGTTTCGGGCTTCATGGGATCGGGTTTGGGGTCGGGACGCCCGCAACGGGCGGAACCCGCTAGTTTACGCCGGGATTGCAAGACTGTCGGCGAAGCGGCGCAGCGCGGCCGCCGTGCGCGGGTCGCGCACGCGCGAATACAGCACGACCTGCGAGCGCGGCAGCGGCGGCAGCCCGAACTTCGCGCCGACGTCGACGAGCGTACGCGGCGCGACGCGGCGCGCGAGCGGACAGACCGCGAGGCCGGC
>NZ_KV786645.1:0-1043 GCF_001806955.1 Burkholderia sp. HMSC10F09 | reverse complement strand
GCGCGCTCGACCGCCGAATACCGCGCGCTCGACGCCGCGCACCACATCCATCCGTTCTCCGACATGGGCGCGCTGAACCGCGCCGGCAGCCGCGTGATCGTGAAGGCCGACGGCGTCTATTTGTGGGACTCCGACGGCAACCAGATCATCGACGGCATGGCCGGGCTCTGGTGCGTGAACGTCGGCTACGGCCGCAAGGAGCTGGCCGACGCCGCTTATCGGCAACTGCAGGAGCTGCCGTTCTACAACACGTTCTTCAAGACCACGCATCCGCCCGTGATCGAACTCTCGGCGATGCTCGCCGAAGTCACGCCGCCCGGCTTCAACCACTTCTTCTATTGCAACAGCGGCTCCGAAGGCAACGACACCGTGCTGCGCGTCGTGCATCAGTACTGGCGCGTGCAGGGCAAGCCGCAGAAGAAGTACGTGATTTCGCGCAAGAACGGCTATCACGGCTCGACGATCGCGGGCGGCACGCTCGGCGGCATGGGCTACATGCACGAGCAGATGCCGTCGAAGGTCGAGCACATCGTCCATATCGATCAGCCGTATTTCTTCGGCGAAGCGCAGCCGGGCGAGACGCCCGAAGCGTTCGGCCTCGCGCGTGCGCAGCAGCTCGAAGCTAAGATTCTCGAGCTCGGCGCGGAGAACGTCGCGGCATTCATCGGCGAGCCGTTCCAGGGTGCCGGCGGCGTGATCTTTCCGCCGTCGACGTACTGGCCGGAAATCCAGCGAATCTGCCGCAAGTACGACATTCTGCTCGTCGCCGACGAAGTGATCGGCGGCTTCGGCCGTACCGGCGAATGGTTCGCGCATCAGCACTTCGGCTTCGAACCCGATCTGATCACGATGGCCAAGGGGCTCACGTCGGGCTACGTGCCGATGGGCGCGGTCGGCATTCACGAGCGCGTCGCGCGGCCGATCGTCGACAACGGCGAATTCAATCACGGGCTCACGTATTCGGGGCATCCGGTGGCCGCGGCGGTGGCGGTCGCGAACCTCAAGCTGCTGCGCGACGAGGGCATCGTCGAGCGCGTGAAGCG
>NZ_KV786644.1:0-14761 GCF_001806955.1 Burkholderia sp. HMSC10F09 | reverse complement strand
CGAGTCCTCTCCTGGGCACCATCTGTTTTAAAAGGTCGGCTTTATGCCGACCTTTTTTCATTGCGGCGCAGAAAACGACAACAGATGCGATGCGTCCCTCCTTCCGGCGACGTCCTTCAGCGCCCAAACACCGCCCGACGTCCCGACCTCCCCTCCCAACAACCGGGATTTCCCTAGGCTGACACACGCGCTCGCTCGCGCTTAAATAAATCAACGTGATTTATTTAATTCGCCCCGCAGCGGCGAAACATGGAAGGAGACGCCATGAGAAGTCCGCACATCGGCCAAGGCAGCAATTCGGCCAACGTGCGCCGTTACAACGAGCGCCTGCTGCTGAAAACGCTGCGCCGCGCCGGCAGCGCGTCGAAGGCCGACCTCGCCCGCCTCGCAAACATGACGGGCACGGCGGTCGGCAGCATCATCGCGTCGCTCGCGGACGCCAAGCTGATCGAGTTCGCGGGCCGCCGCACCGAAGGTCAACGCGGGCAGCCGGCGTCGCTGATCCGTCTCGATCCGCGCGGCGCGTTCGGCATCGGCGTCCATCTCGACCGCATGCGGATCGAAACCGCGCTCGTCAATTTCACCGGCGACGTGCTCGGCCGCCGCTCGCACGACATGCTGCTGCCGCCGCCCGCCGACGTGCTCGAGATCGTCCGTCACGACATCGCGGCGATGCAGGCGCTGCTCCCCGATCACGAACGTACGCGGCTCGCCGGCATCGGCGTCGCGCAGCCGTACAACCTCGGCGCCTGGATGCGCGAACTCGGCCTCGCGCCCGATACGTTCCGCGCCTGGGAAGACGTCGATTTCGCGAGCGACCTCGGGCGCATGTCGTCGCTGCCCGTGTTCGGCGAAAACGACGGCAACGCGGCCGCAATCGCCGAGCTGTTCTACGGCTACGGCCGCCAGTGCGACGATTTCGTCTATCTGTTCATCGGCCCCGCGATCGGCGGCGGCATCGCGATCGACGGCGACTGTCTGCGCGGCGTGACGGGCAATGCGGGCGACATCGCGGTCATCCCGGTGCCGCCGAGCCGGCTCGCGTCCGCGCCGCCGCCGCGCGGCCCGTGGGACATCCTGCTCGCGCGTGCGTCGCTGCATGCACTCGTGCGTCACCTGCGCCATCACGGCGAACGCGTCGACAACCGCGCCGATCTCGAAGCGTGCATCGCGCGCGGGCTGCCCGCCGTCGCCGAATGGATCGACGACTGCGTCGATGCGCTCGCACCGGCGTTGCGCGCGGTGCTGTGCGTTGTCGATGCGCCGGTCGTCGTGCTCGACGCGGATACCGACGCCGGCCTGCTCGATGCGCTGACCACGCGGCTGCGCGCGGCGCTCGTCGCGACCGCGCCCGAAGCGCGCGGCACGCCGACGCTCGTGCGCGGCACGTTCGGCGCGGACGCCGGCGCGATCGGCGCCGCGACGCTGCCGATGTACTTCAACTTCTCCCCGCGGGCCGGCATCCTGAAAGGCGCCCGCACGGAATCGCAGGAGGTCAACCATGTCGCGATCTGAGTCGCCCCGGCCGCTGCTCGAAATGCGCCGGATCAGCAAGACGTTCCCGGCCGTGCGCGCGCTCGACAACGTCAGCCTCACCGTCTATCCGGGCGAAATCCATTCGCTGATGGGCGAGAACGGTGCGGGCAAGTCGACGCTGATGAAAATCCTGTCCGGCGCATACCGCGCCGACGCCGGCGGCGAAATCCTGATCGACGGTCGGCGCATCGAGATCGACGGGCCGCTCGCCGCGCGCGATGCGGGCGTCGCGGTGATCTACCAGGAGCTGTGCCTCGCGCCGAACCTGACGGTCGCCGAAAACATCTACGTCGGCCGCGAACTGCGGCACGGCAACCGGCGCTGGGGCACGATCGACCGCGCGGCGATGGCGCGCGGCTGTCGCGACGTGCTGTTGCGTCTCGGCGCATCGTTCGGCCCGGACACGCTCGTCGGCACGCTGTCGATCGCCGAGCAGCAGCTCGTCGAGATCGCACGCGCCGTGCACACGCGCGCACGCATTCTCGTGATGGACGAGCCGACCACGCCGCTGTCGTCGCGCGAAACCGAGCAGCTGTTCCGCCTGATCCGGCAGCTGCGCGAAGAAGGCCTCGCGATCATCTACATCAGCCATCGGATGGCGGAAATCTACGAACTGTCCGACCGCGTGTCGGTGCTGCGCGACGGCACGTACGTCGGCACGCTCGAACGCGATGAATTGTCGGCCGAGCGCCTCGTCGCGATGATGGTCGGCCGCGACATCTCGGGCTTCTACAAGAAGGAGCACGCGCCGTACGATCCCGGCCATCTGCTGCTGTCGGTCCGCGACGTGTCGGACGGCGGCCGCGTGCGCGGCTGCAGCTTCGATCTGCATGCGGGCGAGGTGCTCGGCATCGCGGGCCTCGTCGGCGCGGGCCGCACCGAACTCGCGCGCCTGATCTTCGGCGCGGAGCCGCGCACGCGCGGCGACGTGAAGCTCGGCGACCGCACGTTCGGCGCGCACTCGCCGCGCGATGCGATCGACGCGGGCCTCGTCTACCTGACCGAGGATCGCAAGCGCCAGGGCCTCTTTCTCGACATGAGCGTGCGCGACAACATCAACATCTCGGTGTGCAGCCGCGATGCACGGCTCGGCGCACTCGACCTCGCACGCGGCGCCGAACGTGCGCGCGACGCGATCGCGTCGCTGTCGATCCGCGTGCCGCACGCGAACGTGAACGTCGGCGCGCTGTCGGGCGGCAACCAGCAGAAGGTGCTGCTGTCGCGCCTGCTCGAAACGAAGCCGCGCGTGCTGATCCTCGACGAGCCGACGCGCGGCGTCGACATCGGCGCCAAGTCGGAGATCTACCGGATCATCAACGAGCTGGCGCGTGCCGGCGTCGGCGTGATCGTGATCTCGAGCGAGCTGCCCGAAATCATCGGCGTCGCCGATCGCGTGCTCGTGATGCGCGAAGGCGAAATCGCGGGCGAGCTCGGCGGCTATACGGGCACGCCGATCACGCAGGAAGCGATCATCGCGCTCGCGACCGGCTCGCAGGCCGAACTCGCGGACGCGCACTGACCCCGGCCACTTCATTTCATTCTTACATTCAGGTTACCGAAATGATCAACCCGACCAAGCAGCGGAACCTCGCTTCCGCCACCGCCCATCCGGCGGCCGATCGTGCGCCGCAGGCGCGCGTCGCCGATCATCGCGCGCGCATGCAGTCGCTGATGCGCACCGCCGGCATGCTGCCGGTCCTTCTGGTCCTCTGCATCGGCTTCGGTTTTCTGACCGACGGCTTCTTCACGCTGCAGAACCTGTCGATCGTCACGCAGCAGGCCTCGATCAACATCGTGCTCGCGGCCGGGATGACGTTCGTGATCCTGACGGGCGGCATCGACCTGTCGGTGGGCTCCGTACTCGCCGCGGCGGCCGTCGCGTCGCTGCTCGCGTCGACGATTCCGGGCTGGGGCTGGCTCGGCGTCCCCGCCGCGCTCGCGGTCGGCCTCGTGTTCGGCGCGATCAACGGCGGCCTGATCTCGCTGCTGCGCCTGCCGCCGTTCATCGTGACGCTCGGCGCGATGACCGCCGTGCGCGGCGTCGCGCGACTGCTCGGCAACGACACGACGGTGTTCAATCCGCAACTGCCGTTCGCGTTCATCGGCAACGGCACGATCTTCGGCGTGCCGTGGCTCGTCGTGATCGCTTGCGCGGTGATCGCAATCTCGTGGTTCATCCTGCGCCGCACGGTGCTCGGCATGCGCATCTATTCGGTCGGCGGCAATCCGGAAGCCGCTCGGCTGTCGGGCATCAACGTGCGCGCGATCCAGCTGTTCGTCTATGCGGCCTCCGGCCTGCTCGCCGGGCTCGGTGCGGTGATGTCCGCGGCGCGGCTCTATGCGGCCAACGGGCTGCAGCTCGGCCAGTCGTACGAACTCGACGCCATCGCCGCGGTGATCCTCGGCGGCACGAGCTTCGTCGGCGGCGTCGGCTCGATCGTCGGCACGCTGATCGGCGCGCTGATCATCGCGGTGCTGACCAACGGGCTCGTGCTGCTCGGCGTGTCCGACATCTGGCAGTACATCATCAAGGGCCTCGTGATCATCGGCGCGGTCGCACTCGATCGCTATCGCCAGCGCGACTCGGCGCGCACCTGACGCGCGGCTCGCCGCTTTCCTCTGCGCCCGCAGGCAGGTCAACCTGCGCGCATTCGCCAACAGACCTCACGGAGACACAACGACATGTTCAAGCACAAAGCCGCCCTGACCGCCCTCGCGTGCGCGTTCGCCTTCGGCGCATCGGCCGCGCATGCGGCCGACAAGCCGCTGAAGCTGATCGGCGTCACGGTCGGCTCGCTCGGCAACCCGTATTTCGTCACGATCGTGAAGAGCGCCGAAGCGCGCGCGAAACAGATCAATCCGAACGCGAAGGTCACCGCTGTTTCGGCGGACTACGACCTGAACAAGCAGTTCACGCAGATCGACAACTTCATCTCCGCGCACGTCGACATGATCCTGCTGAACGCGACCGATCCGAAGGCGATCGAGCCGGCGGTCAAGAAGGCGCAGGCGGCCGGCATCACGGTCGTCGCGGTCGACGTCGCCGCGGCCGGCGCGAACGCGACCGTGCAGACGAACAACGTGAAGGCAGGCGAACTCGCGTGCGACTACATCGCGAAGAAGCTCAACGGCAAGGGCAACGTGATCATCGAGAACGGCCCGCAGGTGTCGGCCGTGATCGATCGCGTGAACGGCTGCAAGACCGTGCTCGCGAAGAGCCCCGGTATCAAGCTGCTGTCGAGCGACCAGGACGGCAAAGGCTCGCGCGAGGGCGGAATGAACGCGATGCAAGGTTACTTGACGCGCTTTCCCAAACTCGACGCGGTGTTCACGATCAACGATCCGCAGGCGATCGGCAGCGATCTCGCCGCGAAGCAGCTGAATCGTTCGGGGATCGTGATCACGTCGGTCGACGGCGCGCCCGACATCGAGGTCGCGCTGAAGTCGAACACGCTCGTGCAGGCGTCCGCGAGCCAGGATCCGTGGGCGATGGCGCAGCAGGCCGTCAACGTCGGCTACGGGATCATGAACGGCCAGAAGCCGGCGAATCCGATGATCCTGATCGAGCCGACGCTCGTCACGCGCGACAACGTGAAGAGCTACAAGGGCTGGAGCACGCCGCGCTGAGCGCCCTGCTCCGCGCGCCGCGCCGACGATGCACGCGCGACGCCGCCTTGCATCGTCGGTGCGCGCCACCCGTTCGTTTTCTCCGCGGCACCGCACGGCCCGGTGCCGCAGCACACAAGGTTCCGACATGACGACGACGTTTCCCCGCCTGATCGTATTCGGCGAAGCGCTGACCGATTTCATCCGCGACGATGCGCACCGCTGGCACAGCGTGGCCGGCGGTTCGTGCTGGAACGTCGCGCGCGTGGGCGCGCGGCTCGGCGTGCCGACCGCCTTTGCCGGCACGGTCAGCCGCGACCTGTTCGGCGACGAGCTGATGCGCAAGAGCGCCGAAGCGGGCCTCGATCTGCGCTTCATCAGGCAGGTCGATCGCGCGCCGCTGCTCGCGATGGTCGTATCGAAGCAGCCGCCGGACTATTTCTTCATCGGCGAGAACAGCGCCGATCTCGCGTTCGATCCGGCCGACCTGCCGGCCGGCGCGCTCGATGCCGCTCAGATCGTGCACGTCGGCTCGCTCGGCGTCGTGCGCGAACCGCTCGCGTCGCGTCTGCTCGACGTCGTGCAGGCCGCCCGCGCGGCCGGCAAGCGCATCTCGTTCGACCCGAACTATCGCGCGCCGATGGCCGCGCCCGCGTATCGCGACACGCTGCGCCGGCTGGCCGCGCTCGCGGACTGGATCAAGGTGTCCGACGAAGATCTGCACGGCCTCTTCCCCGAACTCGACGAAACGGCCGCGCTCGCACAGCTGCGCGCATGGGCGCCCGATGCCGCGGTGCTCGTGACGCGCGGCGCGTCGGGCATGCAGCTATTTCATCGCGAGACGATGCTGTTCCAGCCGGCGTTCGCGACGCAGGTGGCCGATACGGTGGGCTGCGGCGACGCGAGCATCGGCGGCTGGCTCGCGAGCCAGCTCACGCGCCCCGAGGCGACCGCTGCCGAGCATCTGCGCTACGCCGCGGCGTGCGCGGCGGTCGTCTGCGCGCACCCGGGCGCGTATGCACCGACGGCGGCCGAGGTCGACGCACTCGTAGGCACGGCGGCCCACACGGACACGACCGCGGCAGCCGACGCAGCGCTGTCCGGTTGAGCGCGGCGGCCGCGTCGCCGCGCGTCATCGTGGGTCCGTGCGCTCCCTACCGTCCGTACCGTGCGTCTGCCAGAGCTGCAGGCTCTCGTCGACGCTCAACTCGGACAACGCATCGTCGCGCAGCGTATCGTCGGCCGCGCGGCGCAACGCATGCAGTGCGTGCAGCTTCAGCCGCACGATCGCGAACCGCAGCCCGTGCGCCGCGCACTCGGCCGCGAATGTGCGCAGCGACTCGATCGTCGTCCCGTCGACGTCGGGTGTTTCCTCGAGGCTCAGCATCACCGTTTGCACATCCGGCGCCGTTTTCAGCAGCGCCCGCACGCGATTGAGCATTCGGTCTGCGTTCGCGAAGAACAGCTGCGCTTCCGGCCGCACGATCAGCACACCCGGCACGGGCCGCGCATCCGCATGACTCGCGATGTCGACGAAATCGTGGCTGTCGCGCAGCCGGCCCAGCACGCTGACGTTCGGCTCCGACAGCTTGCGCAGCGTCAGCAGCAGGCTCACGCCGATCGCGGCGAGCAGCCCCTGCAGCACGCCGAGCACGAGCACCGCGAGCAGCGCGGCGATCACGACGAGCCGGTCGCGATGCCAGGCCCAATACGGCCGAAACACGGACGGATGCAGCGAATGGCTGACCGCGAAGATCACGATCGCCGCGAGCACCGGCTCCGGCGTGCGCGCGAGCTGCGGCAGCAGCAGCCATACGATCAGCGCGACGACGGCGGCCGCCCACAGGCCGGCGAAGCGCGTCTGCGCGCCGGCCGCCTCGTTGGCCGAGCTCGCGGAATAACCGGCGCCGACCGGCATGCCGTACAGCAGGCCCGACACCAGATTCGCGCAGCCGAGCGCGACGAGGTCGCGGTTCGGCGCAATGCTGTCGCCGTGCTTCAGCGCGAAGGCACGGATCGAGCCGTACGATTCCGCATACAGGATCAGCATCAGCGCGAACGCGAGTTCGATCGTCTGCGTCCATGCGTTGCGGTCGAGATGCGGCAATCCGAATGCCACGCGGCTCAGATCGATATGGCCGACGACCGCGATCCCGTAGCGGTGCCAGTCGACTGCATAGCCCGCCACGATCGACAACACGATCACGACGAGCGTCGCGGGCACGCGCGAGCGGCGACCCAGCACGAACAGCAGCGCAAGCGCGGCCGCGCCGAGCGCGGCGCTTGCAACGTTCGCGTGCGGCACGCCGGCGACGAGATCGAGCGCGACGCGCGGCGCATCGCTGTGCGACACCGGAATCGCGAGCATTTTCGGCAACTGCTTGAGCACGATCGTCAGCGCGAGCCCGAACGTGAAGCCGCGCAGCACGGGCCGCGCGACGAAGTCCGACATACCGCCGAGCCGCGCGGCGCCGGCGAGTATGAACAGCACGCCCGTCATCGCGACGAGTGCGGCGGCCAGCGCGATTTGCGCGGCCGGCGCGACGCCCGATTCGGCGAAGACGGTGGCCGCGAGCACCGCGGCCGACGACGATGTCGACGAGACGATCGCGAAGCGGCTGCTGCCCGTGAGCGCATAGACGACGAGCCCCGACAGCAGCGCGATCAGGCCCGCCTGCGGCGGCAGATTCGCGAGTCCCGCGTATGCGACGGCCTCCGGAATCAGCAGGCCGGCGATCGATATGCCGGCCAGCGCATCGAGCGCGATGCGGCGCGCGCGCGACGGCGATGCCTGCGCCGTGGCGAAATGCTCGGCGCGCTGCGGGCCGGCGTCGGGACGAATCGGCGCAGTGGTCATGGTCGGTCGGCGCGTGCGCCGCTCAGGGTTTGATGGCGATCACGCCCGACCAGCCGGGCAGATAGCGCGCGTCCTGATCGTGGGCATGCCGCAGCGCGATCTCGAGCGCCTTCGAAAAATTCTTGCGGATCTGGTCGAGCGACACGTGCTGACGCAGATAGTCGGCCCACAGGAATTCGCTGAACGGCGTCGCGTCCTTCGCATAGCCGCCGGCCGTCCTCAGCTCGCCCGCGAGACTGCGATACGGATCGTCCTCGAGGCCCGTGAGGGCGTTCGGCAGCTTCGAATAGTCGCGGCGCGCGCCATCCGCACCGAACGGATGCACCCACTGGTTGTGCTCCATCATGCGCCAGAAGATCGTCTCGTCGAGCCACGACAGATCCTTCAGCAGCATCGCGTTCACGCGCATCTCGCCCTCCTCGATCAGCGCGAGACCGAGATGATGATGGTCGGTGATGTAGTGCGCGCCGCCCGGGCCGAGCACCGCCGGAAACCAGTGCGAATCGATCGCGGCTTTGCGCTCGCGTTTGCCGAGCGTCTTCCAGTGCTTGCGCTTCGCTTTCACTTCGCGATAACCGACCGTCATCTGCGTCGGCCGCAGCGCGTCGAGCCTCACCGGAATCAGATGCACGTCGTTGCCCAGTGCCATGACATTCCCCCTCGCCGGATTTTTTCGCAACGATACGCCGGATCTCGCGTGCCGTTAATACGTCGCGCCGATCGTTCGCGTGCGTCTGACGATCTCTGACAACCGGCGCCCTGCCGTCATCGCGCTACGCACGCAGATCGTCGCGCTCGAGCCGATGACGCACATACGGAATGCCGTCCTGAACGACGCCGACGCGGCGCATGCCGAGCTTGCGCGCGACGTTCAGCGAGCCCGTGTTCGCTTGCGCGATGTCGGCGATCACGCGCGGCAAGCGCACGCATTCGAATGCATGGCGCACGATTGCGGCAGCCGCTTCGCTGGCGATCCCGCGCCCCCACGCGCGACGCACGAGGCGCCAGCCGATCTCGACGTCCTGTCCACCGTCCGCATAGTCGGGAATCAGCAGCACCCAGCCGACGAACGTATCGGGCGCGCACTTCTCGAAGATCGACCAGTAGCCGAGGCCCGGCGGATAGTCGCGCGTGATGCGGTGTGTGACGAAGCGGCGATGCTCCGCGGGATCGTGCCACGGCCCCGCGATGTGCCGTGTGACCTCGGGATCGCGATCCATCTCGATGCACGCATCGAGATCGGCCAGCACGCGCGGACGCAGCCAGAGCCGCGCCGTTTCGAAGGTCGGCAACGTAGGTGAAGGCGAATCGGTCATCGGGTCTCCTGATTCGGCGAACGCGCAGGCGAGAATTACAAACGTGATACAGCGAGCCGACTCGAATCATACAGATAGCTGTCGCAGCGGCTTCAACGGCGCACGTCGTTTTCCGAAACATGTCATTTCGTAGGGATTATTCCCGATTCGCGGCTATCGCGCCCTACATTGCGGCGCGCGTCGGCCTACACTCGATCAGTGCCCCGAACCGCGCGCGAATCGGGCCGCACGTCCTTGCGTCCCGCGCGCGCACGCCAACGAGGAGACCTCGCACATGAGCTGGACCCGCGAACAACGCAACGTGACGATTGCCGCCTATCTCGGCTGGACGCTCGATGCGTTCGATTTTTTCCTGATGGTTTTCGTGCTGAAGGACATCGCGGCGGAATTCGCGTCGACGATCCCGGCGGTCGCGTTCGCGCTGACGCTGACGCTCGCGATGCGCCCGCTCGGCGCACTGATCTTCGGCCGCCTCGCCGATCGCTTCGGCCGCCGTCCGACGCTGATGGTCAACATCGCCTGCTATTCGGTGCTCGAGCTCGCATCGGGCTTCGCGCCGAGCCTCACCGCGCTGCTCGTGCTGCGTGCGCTGTTCGGCATCGCGATGGGCGGCGAATGGGGCGTGGGCTCCGCGCTGACGATGGAGACCGTGCCCACGCACGCGCGCGGCATCGTGTCCGGCCTGCTGCAGGCCGGCTATCCGAGCGGCTATCTGCTCGCGTCGATCGTGTTCGGCCTCCTCTATCAGTACATCGGCTGGCGCGGCATGTTCATGATCGGCGTGCTGCCCGCGCTGCTCGTGCTGTACGTGCGCGCGCACGTGCCGGAGTCGCCCGCGTGGAAGCAGATGGAAAAGCGCGAGCGTCCGAGCCTCGCGACCACGCTGCAGCGAAACTGGAAGCTGACGATCTACGCGATCGTGCTGATGACCGCGTTCAACTTCTTCTCGCACGGCACGCAGGATCTGTATCCGACCTTCCTGCGCGAGCAGCACCACTTCGATCCGCATACGGTGTCGTGGATCACGATCGTGCTGAACATCGGCGCGATCGTCGGCGGCCTCGCGTTCGGCGCGATCTCCGAGCGGATCGGCCGACGCCGCGCGATCTTCATCGCCGCGCTGATCGCGCTGCCGGTGCTGCCGCTGTGGGCGTTCTCGAGCGGCCCGCTCGCGCTCGCGGCCGGCGCCTTCCTGATGCAGATTTCGGTGCAAGGGGCGTGGGGTGTGATTCCGGTCCACCTCAACGAGATTTCGCCGGACGAGATTCGCGCGACGTTCCCGGGCGTCGTTTATCAGCTCGGCAATCTGCTGGCGTCCGGCAACGCGACGATGCAGGCCTCGCTCGCCGTCTCGCACGACAACAACTATGCGTTCGCGCTCGCACTCGTGGCCGGCACCGTCGCGGTCGTGATCGCGGTGCTGATCCTGTTCAGCCGCGAACGGCGCGGCATCGACATGACGCAATCCGTCAATACGCGTACCGCCGCGACCTGAGCCGACGGTTTTGCGCGTTGCATCACCGCGCGCGGCCCGCAGCGCCTGGGCCGCGCGCCGCGCTTTCCGCACTCGCACATCGAACTAGAGGAATCCGACCAGAATCGCCGCTTGCCCGCCCCGCCCGCGTTTTTTTATCTTAATAAAAACGCTTGTTTGAATCGGATAAACCAATCACCTGTTCGCGGCCGGGCGACCGGCATGGGAGGCGGAACATGGCAGTGAGTCAGGAGGGACGACCGTCTGCGGCGCGGTCGTCCACGGGGCGATCGTCGGGCAACCGGCAGACCGGCGGGACCAAGGCGCGCATCCTCGATGCAGCGGAGGACCTCTTCATCGAACACGGCTTCGAAGCAATGTCGATGCGGCAGATCACGTCGCGCGCGGCGGTCAATCTCGCCGCGGTCAACTATCACTTCGGCAGCAAGGAAGCGCTGATCCACGCGATGCTGTCGCGCCGTCTCGATCAGCTGAATCAGGAGCGGCTCGCGATCCTCGACCGCTTCGATGCGCAACTCGGCGCGCACATCACCTGCGAGCACGTGCTCGGCGCGATGTTCATTCCGGCCCTGAAGGCGTCGCGCGATCCGGAGCGCGGCGGCCCTGCGTTTCTGCGCCTGATCGGCCGCGCATATACCGATCCGTCGCCGTTCGTGCGCAACTTCCTGACCGCACACTATGCGAGCGTCGCGGGACGCTTCTTCGATGCCTTCCAGCGCGCGCTGCCGCATCTGCCGCGCACCGAGCTCGGCTGGCGGCTGCATTTCGCGATCGGCGCGCTGTCGGGTGCGCTCGCCGGCGCGGAAACCGAAAGCCTCATCGACGAGTTTTCGCAAGGGCGCACAATGAACGACGTGCAGATGATCGCGCGGCTGTCGTCGCTGATCGTCGCCGCGCTGAAGGCGCCGATGCCGGACAGCGCGCAGCTCGAGATCTTCGCGGCCGTGCTCGACGACGCAGGCGCGGGCGAGGCGTTCGGGCTGCCGCCGCCTGCGACGACGGCCGATGCCGCCACGCCGCATTCCACGAATTGAGCTGACCGTATCGCCGGATCGACAAGCGGCCGCAACGCGACCTCTCGCGTCGGCCGGGCCTCGCAGTGTGCGGGCTCGGGCCGGCGCGACGCATCGGGTCCGTCGGTCGCGAAACAGCGGGCCCGAGCGTGCGCCGACGCGCGCCTCGCGCCGACCGAGAAGACCCTGGAGACGACCATGCCCGACCCCGCAGCAACCGCCACCGCACAGGTCCCGCCGAACACCGACGGCATCTGGTACGCGTCGTACCCGCGCGGCGTACCGCACGAGATCGACATCTCGCAATATACGTCGCTCGTGCAGTTCTTCGACGAATGCACGACGCGCTTCGCCGATCGCGTCGCCTACGTGAGCGCCGGCGCATCGATGACCTACCGCGCGCTCGCCCAGAAAGTGGATGCGTTCGCGTCGTACCTGCAAGCGATCGGCGTCAAGCCCGGCGACCGCGTCGCGATCATGCTGCCGAATACGTTCCAGTATCCGGTCGCGCTGTTCGGCACGCTGAAGACGGGCGCGATCGTCGTCAACGTCAATCCGCTCTACACCGCGCGCGAACTCGCGCATCAGTTGAAGGACAGCGGCGCCGAGACGATCGTCGTGTTCGAGAACTTCGCGCGCACGCTGCAGGACGCACTGCCCGATACGCGCGTCAAGAACATCGTCGTCACCGCGCTCGGCGATCTGCTCGCCGACGGCTTCAACGCGAAGGGACGCCTGATCAATTTCGTGCTGAAGCACGTGAAGAAGCTCGTGCCGGCCTACGACCTGCCGCAGGCGATCCGGCTGCGCGCGGCGCTCGCGCTCGGTGCGCGCGAACGCGCGAAGCCCGCGGCGATCACGCGCGACGATCTCGCGTTCCTGCAGTACACGGGCGGCACGACCGGCGTCGCGAAAGGCGCGATGCTCACGCACGGCAACCTGATCGCGAATCTGCTTCAGGCGAAGGCCTGGATCGCCGATCAGCTGACCGGCGAGATCGAGACGGTGCTCACGCCGCTGCCGCTCTATCACATCTATTCGCTGACGGTGAACGCGTTCATTTTCATGGGGCTCGGCGGCCGCAACATCCTGATCGCGAATCCGCGCGACACGAAGATGATGATGAAGATTCTTCGTCACGAGACGTTCACGGGCATCACCGGAATCAACACGTTGTACAACGCGTTTCTCGACAACGACGAATTCCGTCGGCGCGACTTCTCGAAACTGAAGCTCGCGATGGCAGGCGGCATGGCGATGCAGCGCGCGGTCGCCGAGCGCTTCCAGCAGGTGACCGGGCGGCCGATCGTCGAAGGCTACGGGCTGACCGAGTGTTCGCCGATCGTCACGATGAATCCGGTCGACCTGAACGACATGAGCGCGTTCAGCGGGTCGATCGGGCTGCCCGCGCCGTCGACGATCGTGCGTTTTCGCCGCGAGGACGGCACGTGGGCCGGCATCGGCGAGCCCGGCGAACTCTGCGTGCGCGGGCCGCAGGTGATGCGCGGCTACTGGCAGCGCCCCGACGAAACCGCAAAAGTGATCGACGCGGACGGCTGGCTCGCCACCGGCGACATCGGCGTGATGGACGAACGCGGATTCGTGCGGCTGATCGACCGCAAGAAGGACATGATCCTCGTGTCAGGCTTCAACGTCTATCCGAACGAGATCGAGGAAGTGCTGGTGATGCATCCGGGGATCAGCGAGGCCGCGGCGATCGGCGTCCCGGACGAGGTGCAGGGAGAACGCATCAAGGTGTTCGTCGTGCGGCGCGATCCGACGCTCACGGTCGACGACGTGCTCGCGCACTGCCGCAAGAACCTCACCGGCTACAAGATGCCGAAGTTCGTCGAGTTTCGCGACGCGCTGCCGCAGACGAACGTCGGCAAGATCCTGCGCCGCGCGCTGCGCGACGAGGAACTCGCGAAAATCGGCGCCGCCGCCGGCAAGCCGCGCTGATGCGGTGCGCGTGCCCGCCGCGCGCTGCGGCGGGCTCGGCGGTCAATCGTCATCGTCGTCGTGATGCTTGCGCCAGTGCTTGTAATAGTGCTTGCGCCACTTGCGGTAACGGTCGTCGTCGTCATCGCCGTAGTAGCCGTATCCGTAGCCCGGATACGCGACGACCGCCGGCTGCGGTGCCACATAGACCGGAGCCGGCTCGGCATAGACCGGCGCAACCGGTACGCCGATGCCGACCGACAGATCGACGTGCCCCGCCATTGCGCTGCCCGAAGCCAGCAGTGTCGCCGTGCCGATCCACGCTGCCATTTGCCTGCCATTCATGTGTCGAATCCCCATTTTGCCGGCCCGCCCGGCACGCGCCCCGAATGTAGGCGAAGCGCGCGCCGCCGGGTGCTACGGCATTGCGAGAGACGTAACGCGACGTAACGAGACGGCGGGAATCGTCCGTTTTGCGCGGGAAAGACCGGAAAATTCTGCCGAAACGCACGCGGACGCGCATATTCGTCCGCGGATATGCGCGGCAGCTGACGTTGGCCATTTGGCCGCATCGCGCAAATGCGCGTTAGCGTCTATAGTGGGTTACGGTTCGACACAATCGCGACTGGGCGCTTCCCGATCGAACAGGGTAGAATCCCGCCAAACAGATTTGTGACGACCACGCCACACACGCACAACATATTCTCTGACGCAGGCTCCTGCCGCACCTCAATGGCCAATCCCGCAGAATCCCATCCGCAAAACGACTTCATCAATTCCGCGCGAAAGGAACGTAAGCGCGTCGAAATCTACCTCGTCAACGGCATTCGTCTGACCGGGTGTATCGAGTCGTTCGACCAGTATCTGGTGATGCTGCGCACCCCCGTGGGTCTGCAAGGCATCTACAAGCGTGCGATTTCGACGATCCAGCTCGACACGGGCGGATCGCGCCCCGGCGGCGGTCCGCGCGGTCCGCGCACCGGCGGGCGGCCGGGCGGCC
>NZ_KV786643.1:0-1482 GCF_001806955.1 Burkholderia sp. HMSC10F09 | reverse complement strand
CTCGGCCTCGGCGGCCAGTGCGCGATAGGCCTCCATGCCGGAAAGGGTCGCGCGATCGCGCGTGTCGGCCGTCGGTTCGAAGATTCGACGTTCGTGAAGGATCGAGACGAGGGCGGTCAAGGTGTTCTCCGTGGAAAAGCGCAACGTGTCATGCAATGGCGAACGAAACGCAACATGCATGCCAGTCGCGCGACGATGCGCGCTGTGTGTACGCCGGTGCCGCCGGTGCGAGGCGGCAGGCACGCCGTGCGTTGATCGGTCGACGCAGACGCCGCCGCCGGCGGCCGCGGGCGTGCGCCGAAATGCAGCAGCGGCTGTTGCAGGTGTCAACACGACGCGCGGCGCAGTGGGCGCATCGTGCACGCGCGTCATCCGACGAACGGGTGCAGCACCGCGAGCGCGTCCGATGCGCGAAGGCGTGCGAGTGCGGACGCTTCGATCTGCCGCACGCGTTCGGCGGACAGATTCAGACGGCGGCCGATGTCGCGCAGCGAGCAGCCTTCGCCCGCATGCAGCCCGTAGCGCAGCCGCACGATCAGCGCTTCGCGCGGCGGAAGCCGGTCGATCGCGGCGGCGATCGCAGCGCGCCGTTGCGCCGCGTCGGCCGCGTCTTCCGGCGACGGCGTCGACGCATCGGGCACGACGTCGACGAACGTCATGTCGCCGTCCGGTGCAATCGGCAGATCGGCCGAAACGGGTTCCTTCACGATCGCCATCAGTTCGCGCACCTTGTCGACGGGCTCGCCCATCTGAGCGGCCAACTCGTCCGGCGTCGCGGCCGCGCCCGCACGCTGCCGATGTTCGCGCGCGAGTCGCGCGAGCTTGTTGATTGCATCGACGGTGTGCGTCGGCACGCGGATCGTGCGTCCGAGATCGGCGAGCGCATGCGTGATCGACTGCCGGATCCACCAGGTCGCGTAGGTCGAGAACCGGAAGCCGCGTCGGTGATCGTAGCGGTCGATCGCCTTCAGCAGCCCGATGTTGCCTTCCTGGATCAGGTCGGCGAACGGGAGCCCGCGATCGGGATAGCGCTTCGCGATCGACACGACGAGCCGCAGGTTCGCGTCGAACAACGCCATCTTCGCCGCGTGCGTCGCGCGTTCGATCGCATCGAGCCGCGCATCGAGCAGCGCGACCGTACGCGGCGGCAGCACCGATGCGCGTGCATCGGCTGCGATCGCTTCGCGCGCATCGAACAGCACGGGCGCGCTGCGGATCAGCGCGCGCTCGCATTCGGGATGCGCGGCGATGCCGGCCGCGAGCCAGCGCGCGTGATCGTCGTCGTGCGCGTCGTGGCATCGCCAGGTCGTCTGCGACGGGATGCCCGCATGGTGGAGCACGCGCGTCATACGCGCGCGCTGTTCGCGATGACGTCGTGCGCGGCCGCGCAGCGGTGCGCCGATGCGCTCGACCGCACGTGCGGACAGCCGCAGCGGGCGCAGCAGCGCCGCGGCATCGCGCACCGCGGCGCGGTACGCGGGC
>NZ_KV786642.1:0-4866 GCF_001806955.1 Burkholderia sp. HMSC10F09 | reverse complement strand
CTGCCCGGCGCCCCGCGGCTCGCGGCGGCCCGCCCTCTTCCCGACGTCAGACCATGTTCAGCTTCTTCAAACGATTCAAGAAAACGCAGGAGCCCGGCTCCGCGGAATCGCAGCCGGCCGACGCGCCGCAACCCGACGCCCCGTCCGACGCGCACGACGCCGACGTTCCGCCTGCACCTGCGCCTGCCGAACCGGCCGCGCCCGCCGTCGTGATGACGGTTACGCCGAGCGACAACGGCCGCGACGAAGTCGTCGAGACCGTCGAAATCGTGCCGCCGCCCGTGCAGGATGCATCGGCGAAGAAATCGTGGCTCGCGCGCCTGAAGACGGGCCTCGCGAAAACGGGCTCGAGCATCACCGGCGTATTCGTGAACACGAAGATCGACGACGCGCTGTACGAGGAGCTCGAAACCGCGCTGCTGATGTCCGATGCGGGCGTCGACGCGACCGAGTACCTGCTCGGCGCGCTGCGCGAAAAGGTGCGGGTGGGCCGCCTGACCGACCCGCAGCAGGTGAAGAGCGCGCTGCGCGACCTGCTCGTCGAGCTGCTGACGCCGCTCGAGAAGTCGCTCGTGCTCGGCCGTGCGCAGCCGCTCGTGATGATGATCGCGGGCGTGAACGGTGCCGGCAAGACGACCAGCATCGGCAAGCTCGCGAAGCATCTGCAGAGCTTCGAACAGTCGGTGCTGCTCGCCGCGGGCGATACGTTCCGCGCCGCGGCGCGCGAACAGCTGACGGTCTGGGGCGAACGCAACAACGTGACCGTCGTGCAGCAGGAAAGCGGCGACCCGGCCGCGGTGATCTTCGACGCGGTCAGCGCCGCGCGCGCGCGCAAGATCGACGTGATGATGGCCGACACGGCCGGCCGCCTGCCGACGCAGCTTCACCTCATGGAAGAGCTGAAGAAGGTGAAGCGCGTGATCGCGAAGGCACACGACGGCGCGCCGCACGAAGTGCTGCTCGTGATCGATGCGAACACCGGTCAGAACGCGCTCACGCAGGTGAAGGCATTCGACGATGCGCTCGGCCTGACGGGCCTCATCGTCACGAAGCTCGACGGCACCGCGAAGGGCGGGATTCTCGCCGCGATCGCGCGGCAGCGACCGGTGCCCGTGTACTTCATCGGCGTCGGCGAAAAGGTCGAGGATCTGCAGCCGTTCAGCGCCGAGGAATTCGCGGACGCGCTGCTCGGCTGATCGTCGTTCGCCGCACCGCATCGCACGAGGCGCCTTCGGGCGCCTTTTTCGTTGGTGCGGCGCCTGCGCGTCACTCGGCGTCCGGCTGCACGCCCGGTTCGGCCGCCTTGAACGCGTCGAGCGTCGACGCGTAATCGGCAATGCGCTGGATCGTCGGATAGCGCGTCGTGTCGATCGAGAAGCGGTTCGCGTTGAACACCTGCGGCACGAGGCAGATGTCGGCGAGTGTCGGCGTATCGCCGAAGCAGAGCTTGCCGGTGCGCGGATCGTTCGCGAGGCGCGTTTCGAGCGACGCGAAGCCCGACTCGATCCAGTGCCGGTACCACGCGTTCTTCGCGTCCTCGGATACCTGCAGCGTGTGCTTCAGGTACTTCAGCACGCGCAGGTTGTCGAGCGGATGGATCTCGCATGCGATCTGCAGTGCGATCGCACGCACGTACGCTCGGTCGACGGGCGCCTTCGGCAGCAGCGCGGGCTCCGGATGCGTTTCGTCGAGATACTCGACGATCGCGAGCGACTGCTGCAGCGTCGCGTCGCCGTCGACGAGCGTCGGCACCAGCGCGTCGGGGTTCAGCGCGCGATACTCGTCCTTCAGTTGCTGTCCGCCGTCGCGCAGCATGTGCACGGGCACGTAGTCGTACGGCAGCCGCTTCAGGTTCAGCGCGATCCGCACGCGGTACGAAGCGGAACTGCGGAAATAGCTGTAGAGCTTCATGGGTCGTCTCTCTTGATGTCGTATTCGGCCGAGGCATGCGCAGGCGCGCCGCCGGGGAACCAGAGTGTAGCGCCGTGCGCAGCCGGTGCGTACGCGAGCACGCCCGTGCGATACTCGGTGCATCCGTTACCGAATTCCGCGCGGCGCGCTGCCGGCCGCGCGCCCCACGCCCGATGACCGCTGCCCACGACTCCGCCGCCCCGTTCCCCTGCGCCCGCTTCATCAAGGAAATCGGCCGCGGCCCGCACGGCGCGCGCGCGCTGTCGGCCGCCGACACGTTCGAGCTGTATCGCGCGATGCTCGATGCGCGCGTGTCCGACGTCGAACTCGGCGCGATCCTGATCGCCTATCGGCTGAAAGGCGAAACCGCCGACGAACTGGCCGCGATGCTGGCCGCCGCACAGGCGTCGTTCGAGCCCGTGCACGTACGGGACGCGGCGTTCCGGCCCGTCTCGATCCCGAGCTACAACGGCGCACGCAAGCAGCCGAACCTCGTGCCGCTGCTCGCGCTGCTGCTTGCGCGCGAAGGCGTACCGGTGCTCGTACACGGCGTCGCGCAGGATCCGGGCCGCGTGACGAGTGCGGAGATCTTCGCGGCGCTGTCGATCGCGCCGTCGAGGTCGCACGACGCGATCGAGGATACGCTCGCCGAGCGCCGCGTCGCATTCGCGCCGATCGACACGCTCGCGCCGCGCATCGCGCGGCTGCTGTCGATGCGCGCCGTGCTCGGCGTGCGCAATTCGACGCACACGCTCGTGAAGCTGCTGCAGCCGTTCGCGCCGGCCGGGCTGCGGCTCGTCAACTACACGCATCCGCCGTATCGCGACAGTCTCGTCGAGCTGTTCGCCGCGCATCCGGACGCCGCGCTCGGCGGCGCGCTGCTCGCACGCGGCACCGAGGGCGAAGCCGTCGCGGATACGCGGCGCCAGGTGCAGGTCGACTGGCTGCACGACGGCGTCTGCGACACGCTCATCGAGCCGGAACGCTCGTCGGCCGACGCGCCGCCCGTCGCGCTGCCCGAATCGCGCGACGCGGAAACGACGGCCGCCTGGACCGACGCCGTCCTGCGAGGCGAGATTCCGGTACCCGACACGGTCGCGCGCCAGGTCGCGACGATCGTGCGGATCGCCCGCACCGCGGGCTGAGCGAGGGCGTCGGCGCTGCACGCGGCGCGCCGACCCGCTCGCGCCCATTTGACACGCGCCCGCATCCTGGCATAGAGTTGCCGTCATGCGTTCCTTCCCGAACACCCTCCGAATTACCTCCGGCCGCCTAGCGCGGCCGCTATCGCTACGACTAGCCTAAGGCTGTCGTAGCGCCGTGCGACGTCTGCACGGTCCCTCCCAGCAGTTCCTCGCAGCACCCTTCTCGCAGTTTTTACAACCCGAAGTCGTCAGCTTTCGTCCGTCTATCCGTCGGTCGAATCGCGAAGATCATCCGCATCCGCGGCGCGATCGCGCGCCACGGTGCGAGGCAGCGTCAACCGTCGCTCATGCCGTCCGTCTTCGCTCGCGACTTGAGCCCCGAGGTCAAGAAGATGAAGCGCAACCCGCAAGACAAGTACCGAGCGTTCGAACCCGTCCGTCTCAACGGCCGCAAGTGGCCGACCCGCACGATCGAGCGTGCGCCGGTCTGGATGAGCACCGACCTGCGCGACGGCAACCAGTCGCTGATCGAGCCGATGAGCATCGAGCAGAAGCTCGAGTTCTTCGAGATGCTCGTCGCGATCGGCTTCAAGGAGATCGAAGTCGGTTTTCCCTCGGCGTCGCAAACCGACTTCGATTTCGTGCGCAAGCTGATCGACGAGAAACGCATCCCCGACGACGTGACGATCGAAGTGCTCGTGCAATCGCGCGAAGACCTGATCGCCCGGACGTTCGAGGCGCTCGAAGGCGTGCCGCGCGCGATCGTGCATCTGTACAACGCGATCTGCCCGTCGTTCCGCCGCATCGTGTTCGGGATGTCGAAGGACGACGTGAAGGCGCTCGCGGTCGAAGGCACGCGGCTCATCAAGGAACACGCGGTGGCACGCCCGGACACGCAGTGGACCTACCAGTATTCGCCCGAAACCTTCAGCATGACCGAGCTGACGTTCGCGCGCGAAGTGTGCGATGCGGTCGCGCAAATGTGGCGTCCGACCCGCGACCACAAGATGATCGTCAACCTGCCGGCGACCGTCGAAGCCGCGACGCCGAACGTGTTCGCCGACCAGATCGAATGGATGGACCGCAATCTCGCGTATCGCGACAGCATCGTGCTGTCCGTGCATCCGCACAACGATCGCGGCACCGCAGTCGCGGCCGCCGAACTCGCGCTGCTCGCGGGCGCCGACCGCATCGAGGGCTGCCTGTTCGGCAACGGCGAGCGCACCGGCAACGTCGACCTCGTCACGCTCGCGCTCAATCTCTATACGCAGGGCATCGATCCGGGCCTCGACTTTTCCGACATCGACGCAGTGCGCCGCGTCGTCGAGCGCTGCAACCAGATTCCCGTGCATCCGCGCCACCCGTATGCGGGCGACCTCGTGTTCACCGCGTTCTCGGGCTCGCACCAGGACGCGATCCGCAAGGGTTTCGCGCAGCAGCGCGCCGACGCGCTGTGGGAAGTGCCGTACCTGCCCATCGACCCGGCCGATCTCGGCCGCAGCTACGACGCGGTGATCCGCGTGAACAGCCAGTCCGGCAAGGGCGGCGCGACGTACCTGCTCGAGCGCGGGATGGGCTTTACGCCGACGCGCCGCGTGCAGATCGAATTCAGCCACGCGGTGCAGACGCTCGCCGATGCGTCGGGCGCCGAAGTCACCGGGGACGCGATCTGCGCGCTCTTTGCGCGCGAATTCCTCGAAACCGACGGCCCGGCCGCGCGGCACGGCAACGGCGCGCGCTGGCAGAATCGCGAGATCGCGGGCGCGTTCTCGGCCGACGCGACGCCCGAAGCGGCCGTGCAGCGCGCGGC
>NZ_KV786641.1:0-16023 GCF_001806955.1 Burkholderia sp. HMSC10F09 | reverse complement strand
CGTCGCGGCCGCAGGCTCGGCGGCGGTCGCGGACGAGCCGGGCGCGCCCGGTTCGGTTGCCGTCGTGACGGGCGACGCGCCGTCGTCGGCGACATCCTGCGCGGCAGCTGCCGCCTGCGCCGCCGACGTGTCGGACATGTCGGTGGCTTTGGCCGGGGTGGAACGGGGAGAATCGGAGGAAACAGACGAGGTGCCGGGCAGACCGGCCGGGGAAGGCGTGTTTTCGCTCATGACGATGGTCTGGTGCGTCGCTCACGCGGGTAGATAGACGAGGATTCATTATGCTTCAGCGCACGATCGTCCGGTAAACCTGCAACATCCTGTCGAGATTGTTGCAAGTCCGTCGCAAGCGCCTCGCCGTACGTCCGGCATCCGGTTCGCAGCCGGCTGGACACGTGTGATATATCACAATAATATCGACGCTTCGCCACGTTTCCGGGATCCCGCGCCATGATCGCGCCTCGTCCGGCCGCCGCGCCGCCGTCCGCATGAATGCCCCGACCGACCGACCGCGCGACCGCATCGATGCGTCCGCCACGAGCCTCGCCGAGCGCGCGTACGCGCTGATCCGGCGCGACATCGTCACGATGCGGCTGAAGCCCGGCGCCGCGCTGAACGAGGCGGACCTGGTCGCGCGCACCGGCATCGGCCGCACGCCCGTCCATCAGGCCGTGCATCGGCTCGTGCTCGAAGGGCTGCTGTCCGTGATGCCGCGCAAGGGGTTGATGGTGCAGCCGCTGTCGCTCGACGAGATCGTCGCGGTGATCGACGTGCGCCGCATCAACGAAGCCCATTGCGCGGAACTCGCCGCGCGCCACGCGACGCCCGACGATCTCGCAGCGCTCGCCGCGCTGCTCGACGCAGGCCAGGCGTGTGTCGAGCAGCACGACGTCGAAGGGATGATGGAGCTCGATCGCGCGTTCCATCAGACGATCGCGGCGGCCGCGCGCAACGCGGTGCTCGCCGACATCCTGCGCGGGCTGCACGATCGCTCGCTGCGCTTCTGGTTCGTCACGCTGTCCGAGCCGCACCATCTGGCCGACGTCCAGCGCGAGCACTGCGCGCTGTTCGAGCGGCTGTCCGCGCGCGACGCCGCCGGTGCACGCGCGGCCGTCGAACGTCATATCGATTCGTTCCGCTCCACGCTTGTCCAACATCTTCGCCCCTGAGCCGCTCATGACCACTTTCACGCCCTTCCCCCCGCTCGCCCAGCTCGCCGCCGATCTCGCCGCCGGCACGACCACGAGCCGCGCGCTCGTCGACGCCGCGCTCGAACGGATCGCCGATCCGTCCGGCCAGGGCGCCGTCGTCTTCACCGAAGTCGATGCGGACAACGCGCGCGCGGCCGCCGACGCGCACGACCGGCTGCGGGCCGCGGGCACCGTGCTGTCGCCGCTCGCGGGCATTCCGGTGTCGATCAAGGATCTGTTCGACGTCGCCGGGCAAGTCACGCGCGCCGGTTCGCGCGTGCTCGACGACGCGCCGCCCGCGCGCGCCGATGCGGTCGCGGTCGCGCGGCTGCGCCGTGCGGGGGCGGTGCTGGTCGGCCGCACCAACATGAGCGAGTTCGCGTTCTCGGGGCTCGGGCTCAATCCGCACTTCGGCACGCCCGCGTCGCCGTATCGACGCGACGTGCCGGGCGATGCACGCATCGCGGGCGGGTCGTCGTCGGGCGCCGCCGCGTCGGTCGCCGACGGCATGGCGGCCGTCGCGCTCGGCACCGACACCGGCGGCTCGATCCGCATTCCGGCCGCACTGTGCGGGCTGACCGGCTTCAAGCCGACCGCGAGCCGCGTGCCGACGCAAGGCGGCGTCCCGCTGTCGACGACGCTCGATTCGTTCGGGCCGATCGGCGTGACGGTCGCGTGCTGCGCGCTCGTCGACCGCATGCTCGCCGGCCTCGAGCCGAGCGTGCCGGCCGCGCGGCCGCTCGAAGGCGTGCGGCTCGGCGTGCTGACGAACTACGTGACCGACGGCGTCGACGCCGACGTCGCCGCTGCGCTCGATACCGCGCTCAAGCATCTGGAAGCGGCCGGCGCGATCGTCACCGAAGTGCGGTTCTCCGCGCTGGACCGGCTGCCGGACATCAACCGCTTCGGCTTCTCGCCGATCGAGGCGTACGCGTGGCACCGTCCGCTGCTCGCCGAGCATCGCGACCGCTACGACCCGCGCGTGCTGACGCGCATTCTGAAAGGCGAGCCGGCCACCGCGGCCGACTATCTCGATCTGCTCGCGGCGCGCCGCGCGATGCTCGACGAAGCCGCGCACACGGTGTGGGCGCGCTTCGATGCGCTGGTCGCGCCGACGGTGCCGATCGTGCCGCCACGCATCGCGGAACTCGAAACCGACGACGCCGCGTTCACGCGCACCAATGCGCTGATCCTGCGCAATCCGAGCGCGTTCAACTTCCTCGATGCCTGCGCGCTGTCGCTGCCCTGCCATCCGCGCGACGGCGCGCCGGTCGGCCTGATGCTCGCGGCCGCGCCGCACCGCGACGATGCGCTGCTCGCGATCGGCCAGTCGGTCGAGGCCGTGCTGAACACGATCCGCTGAGCGCGGCGCGCGGAGATGCGGCGGGGTGCCGCAGGCGCGGCGGCCGGTGGGGGCCGGACCGTTCGCGCTAAAATCGCGCGATCGTTTTCCGTACCGACCGACGAGGATCCCTGCCGACATGAAAGAAGCCACGCTTGCGCTGCGCCGCCAACGCCATTTGCTGATGCTGCTCGGATGGGTCTGCATTGCCCTGCTCGCCGGTGCGCTGTATCTGCAGTACGTGAAGAACGAAGATCCGTGCCCGCTGTGCATCATCCAGCGCTACTTCTTCGCGGCGATCGGCATTTTCGCGTTCCTCGCCGCCGGGATGCGCAACTGGCGCGCAATCTGGGTGCTCGAGCTGCTGATCGCGATCGCGGCGGCCGCGGGCGTCGGAACGGCCGCGCGGCACCTGTCGATCCAGATGAATCCGGGCTTCAGCTGCGGCTTCGACACGCTGCAGCCGATCGTCGACAGCCTGCCGCCGGCGCACTGGTTTCCCGGCATGTTCAAGGTCGCCGGGCTGTGCGAAACCGTCTATCCGCCGATCCTCGGGATCCTGCTGCCCGGCTGGGCGCTGATCGCGTTCGCCGTGATCCTCGTCGCGGTCGCCGCGAACCTCTGGCGGCATCGCCGCAAGCTCGCGGGCTGAGGCCTGCACACTGCGCGGGCGGCGGCCGCGCGCCGCGGCCCCGTTCGCACGCGGCCCGGCCCTGCCGGGCGCTCCGCGTAAACACCTAGCCGTTTCGTCCCCGTCGCGCGACGCCCGCGCGGCCCGCGCCCCTGCCGCGCAAACGGCGCGCCGCTGCGGCTTTCCGGCCCGACGCGCACGCATCGCTCCCCGCCATCGCGCGGTCGGCCTATGATCGACATGATCGCCGTCTGATAGCCCGCATCACCGCCCGGCCATGTTCGCGCGGCCGCGCGATGCTATCTTCGCGGCTGGATGGCGATCTACGTGCGCGAGACCGGGCGGTCTCACCCTGCGTAACGCGCGCCTGATCCGCAATGTCGACTGGATTCATCATGACAACGCAAACCATCCGCATCCGTCACCCTCATGGCGTCCGCACGTCCGGCCGCCCCGCTTGCGCGCGGCCCGCGCCTGCCGGGCGCGCACCGCTCCCGACCGTTCCCGTTGCCGCCGCGCCCGCCAGCCCGCGCCGCGCGTCGTGCCGCATCGTCCCGATCGGAGCGCGCTGATGGAAGCGTGGCTCGGCGATCTGCAGCAACTGCTCGCGCACGGCGAATCGGCCGTGCTCGTGACGGTCGCACACACCGACGGCTCCGCGCCGCGCGAGGCCGGCACGAAGATGCTCGTCACGCGCGATACGGCGCGTCATACGATCGGTGGCGGGCATCTGGAATGGAAGGCGATCGAAATCGCGCGGCATCTGCTGAAGGACGGCGCGCACGTGCCGCACGCGCGCCGGCTCGAACGGCTCGCGCTCGGCCCGAGCCTCGGCCAGTGCTGCGGCGGCGCCGTCGTGCTCGCGTTCGAGCGGCTCGACGTCGGCGATCTCGGCTGGATCACGTCGCTCGCGAAGCGCGTCGCGGCCGGCGCGGCGACCGTGCGTAGCGTATCATTCGGCCCCTCGCCCGGTGCGCCGCTGCTCAGCGAGCCGGAACCGGCCGCCGCACGCGCCGACTGCCTGCTGTGGGAAACCGGCGGCGTGTCGCTGATGACCGAAACGATCGCACCGTATGCGTTCCCGGTCGCGCTGTTCGGCGCCGGCCACGTCGGCGCCGCACTCGTGAAGGTGCTCGCGACGCTGCCGTGCCGCGTGCGCTGGATCGACCGGCGCGACGCGGCCTTCCCGGCGGCCGACGCGCTCGCCGGCATCGGCGATCTGACGATCGATGCGCTCGACGATCCGGCAACGGCCGTCGACGCCGCGCCGCCGCACACGTACTTCGTCGTCATGACGCACGACCACGCGCTCGACTTCGCGCTGGCCGAGCGCATCCTGCGGCGCGGCGACTACGCGTACTTCGGCATGATGGGCTCGCACGCGAAACGCGTGCAGTTCGATCATCGCCTCGCGGCGATCGGCATCGATCCCGTTCAGGTCGCGCGGATGCGCTGCCCGATCGGCGTCGAAGGCATCGTCGACAAGGCGCCCGAAGTGATCGCGATCTCGGTGGCCGCGCAGCTGCTGCAGGCCGTCGAGGCGAACGCGCAGGTGCCGGCGCACGCTTCCCCTACTCTCTGACCGACCATCACGACGCCATGACTCCGACATTCAAGAACAAGATCGCTCGCGCGCCGAAAGCCGAGCTGCATATCCATATCGAAGGTTCGCTCGAGCCCGAGCTGATCTTCGCGCTCGCGCAGCGCAACGGCGTGAAGCTTCCCTACGATTCGATCGACGCGCTGCGCGCCGCGTACGCGTTCACCGATCTGCAGTCGTTCCTCGACATCTACTACGCGGGCGCGAGCGTGCTGCTGACCGAGCAGGACTTCTACGACATGACCGCCGCGTACTGCGAACGCGCGCTCGCGGACAACGTCGTCCATACCGAGCTGTTCTTCGATCCGCAGACGCATACCGCGCGCGGCGTGCCGATCGAGACCGTCGTCGCCGGCATCGAGCGCGCGCTCGCGGATGCGGAAAAGCGCGGGCTGTCGAGCAAGCTGATCCTGTGCTTCCTGCGCCATCTGCCGGAAGAAGATGCGCTCGCAACGTTCGAATCGGCGCTGCCGCTGTTCGAGCGCTATCGTCACCGGCTGATCGGCGTCGGCCTCGACTCGTCCGAGCTCGGCCATCCGCCGACGAAATTCGCGCGCGTATTCGACAAGGCACGGGCGCTCGGGCTGAAGCTCGTCGCGCATGCGGGCGAGGAAGGCCCGCCCGCGTACATCTACGAAGCACTCGACGTGCTGAAGGTCGACCGGATCGACCACGGCGTGCGCGCGATCGAGGACGGTGCGCTCGTCGAACGGCTCGCGCGCACGCGCACGGCGCTGACGGTGTGCCCGTTGTCGAACCTCAAGCTCTGCGTGTTCGACGACATGTCGAAGCACACGCTGAAGGCGCTGCTCGACCGCGGCGTCGCGGTGACGATCAATTCCGACGATCCCGCCTATTTCGGCGGCTACGTCAACGACAACTATTTCGCGACGGTCGAGGCGCTGCAGCTCGGCGACGCCGACGTGCACGCGGTGATCCGCAACGGCTTCGAGGCGTCGTTCGTCGACGCCGCGCAGCGCGACGCGCTGATCGCGCGGCTCGACGCATACTGGCGCGCCGCGTGACGGCTGCAATCGAGGCGACGGACAGATGATCACGCACCGCACCGGCCGGCATGTCGCGACGACGGGACGCGCGCCGCACCGCACGCCGAGGCGATGCGACGTGGCGCGCCCGCCGCGCCCGGCATGGGCAACGCGCGATGCGGTGCGCGCTGCACGCGGCGCAATCGCGAATAACCGCCATGCACGCGCGTGCGCATCGCAGCGCGCGAACCGCCGCTGCGCCGATACGCGCACGGCTTCGTCGACGCCTTCGCCGCTGCGGCGCCGGCCGTTTTCTTCTGTCTGTCTTACCTTGATGCAGGACCCTTCGTCATGACGCAAACCGCTTTTCGCTCCCAGTTGCTGACCTTCAACGGCGACCCCGCACAATCGAGCCAGGCCGCGATTCACGAGACCGACGGTCTGCTGATCGTCGACGACGGCAAGGTCGTCGCGGCCGGCCCGTATACGCGCATCGCGCCGATGCTCGCGCGCGACGCAGTCGTGCACGACCTGCGCGGCAAGCTGATCGTGCCGGGCTTCATCGACACGCACATCCACTACCCGCAGACCGACATGATCGCGTCGCCGGCGCCCGGCCTGCTGCCCTGGCTCGACACGTACACGTTCCCGACCGAGCGCCGGTTCGGCGATCCCGAGCATGCGCGCGAGGTCGCGGACTTCTTCGTCGACGAACTGCTCGCCTGCGGCACGACGAGCGCGCTCGTCTACTGCACGGTGCACAAGCAGTCGGCCGACGCGCTGTTCGCGGCGAGCGAAGCGCGCGACCTGCGGATGATCGCGGGCAAGGTGATGATGGATCGCAACTGCCCCGAGTTCCTGCGCGATACCGCGCAGTCCGGCTACGACGACACGGCCGAGCTGATCGGGCGCTGGCACGGCCGCGGCCGGCAGATGTACGTGATCACGCCGCGCTTTGCGCCGACCTCGACCGAAGCGCAACTCGAGGCATGCGGCGAGCTCGCGCGCCGCCATCCGGACGTGTTCGTGCAGAGCCACGTCGCCGAAAACGTCGACGAGGTGAAATGGGCGGCCGAGCTGTTCCCCGGCCATCGCAGCTATCTCGACATCTACGATCGCTACGGGCTGCTACGGCCGCGCGCCGTGTACGGCCACTGCATCCATCTCGACGACGAGGACCGCCGCCGGATGGCCGAGACGCGCACGGTCGTCGCGCACTGCCCGACGTCGAACTTCTTCCTCGGCAGCGGCTTGTTCGATTTCGACAAGGCCGGCGAATACGGCGTGCCGGTCACGCTCGCGACCGACGTCGGCGGCGGCACGTCGTTCTCGATGCTGCAGACGATGAACGAGGCGCACAAGGTCGCGCGGTTGTCGGGCCATCATCTGAGCGCGACGCGGATGTTCTGGCTCGCGACGGCGGGCGCCGCGCAGGCGCTCGATCTCGCCGATACGATCGGCACGCTCGCGCCGCGCACCGAGGCCGACTTCGTCGTGCTCGATCCGCAGGCCACGCCGCTGCTCGCGCGGCGCACGCAGCGCGCGGAATCGCTCGAGGAACTGCTGTTCGCGTTCGCGCTGCTCGGCGACGACCGCGCGGTCTATCGCACCTATGCGGCCGGCCGCCTCGTGCACGAGCGCGGCGCCGCACGCCGCGTCGCCGCGAACTGACGACGTCCCCGCGCCCGCGCGCAGCGCGTGCGGGCCGGCAGCCGAGCGCCGTTCGATGCGCGCGCAACGCACATTTGCACGTTGCGCGCGCCATGCTAGAATGCGCCGCTCATTGGGGAGTAGCCGCTCCGCTCGATCCGTCGCACCGCTGCGTCGATCGTGACGGAGGCGTCCGTCAACAGACTTGGCCGTTCGGCCATGGCGGACGCAGCCACCGAGGCCTGGCGAGACCGATGGTTCATGGCGCGCCGCATCAGGGCCCGGCGCGCGGTGGATCGTCGCTCGCACGCATAACAAGGCCCGTGGAACCCCGTACGTGACTCAAGCCTTCCTGATCTCCACCGGCGCCGTCGCTCTCGCTGAAATCGGCGACAAGACCCAACTGCTCTCGCTCGTCCTCGCTGCGCGCTATCGCAAGCCGCTGCCGATCATTCTCGGCGTGCTCGTCGCGACGCTCGTCAACCACGGTTGCGCGGGTGCGCTCGGCGAATGGCTCGGCGCGCTCGTCACGCCGTCGATCATGCGGTGGGCGCTCGCGGTGTCGTTCGTCGGAATGGGCTTGTGGATCCTGGTGCCGGACAAGCTCGACGCGGACGAAGCCAATGCGAACCGCTCGAGGCTCGGCGTGTTCGGCGCGACGTTCGTCGCGTTCTTCCTCGCGGAGATGGGCGACAAGACGCAGCTCGCGACCGTCGCGCTCGCCGCACGCTTCCAGGATTACATTGGGGTCGTCGCCGGTACGACGTTCGGCATGATGCTCGCGAACGTGCCGGCGATCCTGCTCGGCGACCGCTTTGCGCATCGCCTGCCGACCAAGCTCGTGCACGGCATCGCGGCCGTGCTGTTCGTCGTGCTCGGCGTGCTGGCGCTGTTGGGCGTCGGCCTCTGATCGCACGCGCGGACGTCGCGGCGAACAGGCCGCGACAGTCCGCCTGCGCGCCGGATTCCGCCGATTATTTCGGCGCGGCCGCGGCGCCCGACGCCGGCGCCGGTGCAACCGGACGCTCGTTGGAAGCCGGCATCGCGGGCCCGCCACGCTTGTCGACCGGCAAGCGGACCGTGCGCACCGCGCCGTTCGCAAGCGGGAAATCGGCGAGCGCGCTGCGCGCGAGAAACGGCATCGCGTTGAGCATCGCGCCGTTGTCGCCGGTCGTGCGCGCGGTCACGTTGTAAACCTCCTTGCCGGTCGCGCGCTCGGTGATGCGGATGCCGAGCGTGTAGTCGAACACGCGATACGTCTGCGCGACGTAGCCGGCCGGCATCGGCCCCCAGGGCCCCCAGGGGCCCCACGGGCCACCGCGCCAGTACGGCCCCGGCCCGATGAACCACGGATCGTAATAGACCGGCTGCGGCACCGTCACGAGATCGCTGCCGACGTTGTACGACAGGCCGACGAGGTAGCGCGCCTGCGCAAGCGGCACCTGCCGGAACGCATACGCGGACAGCTCGTTCGCGACGATCGGCTCGTACGTCGACTGCTCGATGCTGTTCTTCTGCGCATCGGTGCGCGTGAACGCATAGGTGCGCGTCGCGTCGCTGCCGCTCCAGTCGGAAAAGGCCGTGACCTGCGTCGTCACATAGCTGGTGCAGCCTGTCAGCAGCGCCGCGCCGAATGCCGCGATGCAGCCGGCGGCACGATGAATCCATTCGCGTTTCATGTTCGTCCTCGTCGATCCGTTTCCCGTTCGTCGCACCGCGCGAACCGGACGGGATGTCGATAATACGCGGACCGTCCGAACCGGTAAAAAGTTCGCGCGGCGCGCAGCCGCAAGCCTTTGTACAATGAGCCGGTTCGCCAGGTCCGCGCCGCGGGCCCGATCCCCTTTCCACGACCTCGACGACCATGTCCGACAACGCCTCTTCCACCGTGATTCGCCGCGCCGACTACACGCCGCCGGCCTTCCTCATCGATTCCGTCGCGCTCGAATTCGATCTCGAGCCGGCCCGTACGATCGTCAGGAATACGATGCGCGTGCGTCGCAATCCCGATGCCGCGCCCGCACCGCATCTGGAGCTGATGGGCGAGGCGCTCGAATTCCTCGGCGCCCAGCTGAACGGCGCGCCGCACGGCGCCGTGCGCGCGCACGAGCACGGGCTGACCGTCGAGAACGTGCCCGACACGTTCGACCTGACGCTCGAAAGCGCGTGCGCGCCCGACCAGAACACGACGCTGTCGGGCCTGTACGTATCGAGCGGCAACTTCTTCACGCAATGCGAGGCCGAGGGCTTCCGCCGCATCACATACTTCCTCGATCGTCCCGACGTGATGGCGTCGTATACGGTCGTGCTGCGCGCCGACAAGGCCGCGTATCCGGTGCTGCTGTCGAACGGCAACCTCGTCGATTCGGGCGACCTGCCCGACGGCCGCCACTTCGCGAAATGGGAAGACCCGTTCCGCAAGCCGAGCTATCTGTTCGCGCTGGTCGCGGGCAAGCTCGTCGCGATCGAGGAGCGGATCACGACCGGCTCCGGCAAGGAAAAGCTGCTGCAGGTGTGGGTCGAGCCGGCCGATCTCGACAAGACGCGTCACGCGATGGATTCGCTGATCCATTCGATCCGCTGGGACGAACGGCGCTTCGGCCTCGAGCTCGATCTCGACCGCTTCATGATCGTCGCGGTCGGCGACTTCAACATGGGCGCGATGGAGAACAAGGGGCTCAACATCTTCAACACGAAGTACGTGCTCGCGAACCCCGAGACGGCGACCGACGTCGATTTCGCGAACATCGAATCGGTGGTCGGCCACGAGTATTTCCACAACTGGACCGGCAACCGCGTGACGTGTCGCGACTGGTTCCAGCTGAGCCTGAAGGAAGGCCTGACGGTGTTCCGCGACCAGGAGTTCTCGGCCGACATGGCCGCCGGCGACGATCTCGAATCGGCCGCGCGTGCGGTCAAGCGCATCGAGGACGTGCGCGTGCTGCGCCAGCTGCAGTTCGCCGAGGACGCCGGCCCGATGGCGCATCCGGTGCGCCCGGAAAGCTACGTCGAGATCAACAACTTCTACACGATGACCGTCTACGAGAAAGGCGCGGAAGTCGTGCGGATGTATCAGACGCTGTTCGGTCGCGACGGCTTCCGCAAGGGGATGGACCTCTACTTCAAGCGCCACGACGGCCAGGCCGTCACGTGCGACGATTTCCGTCACGCGATGGCCGATGCGAACGGGCGCGATCTCGCGCAGTTCGAGCGCTGGTACAGCCAGGCCGGCACGCCGCGCGTCAGCGTGCGCACCGCGTATGACGCCGCCGCGCGCCGCTACACCGTCACGCTCGCGCAGGGCTACGGCGATGCGTCGCCGGCCGCGCGCGACACGCAACAGGGTCCGCTGCTGATTCCGTTCGCGATCGGGCTGATCGGCCGCGACGGCCGCGACCTGCCGCTGCGCCTCGACGGCGAGGCCGCTGCAGCGGGCACGACGCGCGTGCTGGAGTTCACCGAGACCGAGCAGACGTTCACGTTCGTCGACGTGCCGGAAGCGCCGCTGCCGTCGCTGCTGCGCAATTTCTCGGCACCGGTGATCGTCGAATACGACTACAGCGACGACGATCTCGCGTTCCTGCTCGCGCACGACAGCGACGCGTTCAATCGCTGGGAAGCCGGCCAGCGGCTCGCGACGCGCGCGCTGCTGACGCTCGCTGCGCGCGCGGCCGCGAACGAGCCGCTGACGCTCGGCGAGAACTTCGTCGCCGCGTTCCGCCGCGTGCTGACCGACGCGAACCTGTCGCCGGCGTTCCGCGAACTCGCGCTGACGCTGCCGTCGGAAACCTACCTCGCCGACCAGATGGCCGAAGCCGATCCGGCCGCCGTGCATCGCGCTCGCCAGTTCGTGCGTCGCCAGCTCGCGACCGCGCTGCGCGCCGAATGGCTCACCGCGTACGAACAGCACCAGACCCCCGGCACGTACGAGCCGACGCCCGAAGCGTCGGGCCGCCGCGCGCTGAAAAACCTCGCGCTCGCGTATCTCGCGGAACTCGAGGATCCGGCCGACGCGGTACGGCTCGCGACTGCGCAATACGAGGCGGCGAACAACATGACCGATCGCGCGGCCGCGCTCGGCGCCCTGCTGTCCGCGGCGGCGGCCGGCGCGAACGAGCCGGCCGAGCGCGCGCTCGACGACTTCTATCGCCGCTTCGAGAAGGAAGCGCTCGTGATCGACAAGTGGTTCGCGATGCAGGCCGCGCAACGCGGCACGCCCGCGCAGCCGACGCTCGCAAAGGTTCGCAAGCTGATGGCGCATCCGGCGTTCAATCTGAAGAATCCGAACCGCGCGCGCTCGCTGATCTTCAGCTTCTGTGCGGCAAACCCCGCGCAGTTCCATGCGGCGGACGGCTCGGGCTATGCGTTCTGGGCCGAGCAGGTGCTCGCGCTCGACGCGATCAATCCGCAGGTCGCCGCGCGGCTCGCGCGTTCGCTCGAGCTGTGGCGCCGCTACACGCCCGCGCTGCGCGACAAGATGCGCGAGGCGCTCGAAAAGGTCGCCGCAGGCGCGAAATCGCGCGACGTACGCGAGATCGTCGAGAAGGCGCTCGCCTGACGCGCCACGCATCGCGGCAGGCGCGCTCGCGCATCGAGGCCGGTACTGCGCCCTGCAGTGCCGGCCTTTTTCCATGAGGCGCAGCGCGTGCCCGCCGCGCGCGTGCGCTACCGCACCATAGCTACGCGGACCGGGCCGATTCGCGCGCCGCGCGTTGTAACGGGACGAAAAAACCCGTCGGCCGCCGAGGCCCGGCAGGTAAAATTGCGGCAACTCAAGGATTCTTTGGCCTTTCGGAGTCTGTCATGTCCATTGCCCGCCGCACCACGCTGTCCAAGTTCCTGATCGAACAGCAGCGCGAGACCAACAACCTCCCCGCCGACCTGCGCCTGCTGATCGAAGTCGTCGCCCGCGCGTGCAAGGCGATCAGCTACAACGTGTCGAAGGGCGCACTGGGCGATGCGCTCGGCACCGCCGGCAGCGAAAACGTCCAGGGCGAAGTGCAGAAGAAGCTCGACATCCTGTCGAACGAGATCCTGCTCGACGCGAACGAATGGGGCGGCAACCTCGCCGCGATGGCCTCGGAGGAAATGGAAACGTTCTTCCCGATCCCGGCGAACTATCCGCGCGGCGAATACCTGCTGGTGTTCGATCCGCTCGACGGCTCGTCGAACATCGACGTCAACGTGTCGATCGGCACGATCTTCTCGGTACTGCGCTGCCCGGACGGCAAGCAGGCGACCGAAGAATCGTTCCTGCAGCCCGGCACGCAGCAGGTGGCGGCAGGTTATGCGGTTTACGGCCCGCAGACGGTGTTCGTGCTGACCACCGGCAACGGCGTGAACTGCTTCACGCTCGACCGCGAAGTCGGCTCGTGGGTGCTCACGCAGAGCAACATGCAGATCCCGGCCGATACGCGCGAATACGCGATCAACGCCTCGAACGCGCGTCACTGGTACGACCCGGTCAAGCGCTACGTCGACGAACTGAACGCCGGCAAGGACGGCCCGCGCGGCGACAACTTCAACATGCGCTGGATCGCATCGATGGTCGCCGACGTACACCGGATCCTCAACCGCGGCGGCATCTTCATGTATCCGGCCGACAAGCGCACGCCGGACCGCCCGGGCAAGCTGCGCCTGATGTACGAGGCGAACCCGATGGCATTCATCGTCGAGCAGGCGGGCGGCGCGGCCACCACCGGCACGCAGCGGATCATGGAAGTCCAGCCGACCGGCCTGCACCAGCGCGTGCCGGTGTTCCTCGGCTCGAAGAACGAAGTCGAGCGTGTGACCGCCTATCACCACGAAAGCCAATAATTTGCACCGCAACACTGGACGGACGCGCGCGACGCAAGTAAAATCGCGCCTCGCGATGCGGCCCTGACAGGCCGCATCGCGGTGAAGTGAAAGCGGGAAGTCCGCCGGATCGACGGTTTCGCGAAGCAGGCGCCAGGCGCTAAAAAAAATTCGCGAAACCTATTGCCAAGGTCTCGGATTTCACCCTATAATTTCGTTTCTCTGCTGCCGGTGTAGCTCAGTTGGTAGAGCAGCGCATTCGTAATGCGAAGGTCGTAGGTTCGACTCCTATCTCCGGCACCACTGATTCAGGCAAAAAGCCCAGTCCTTGCGACTGGGCTTTTTGCTTTCCGAGCCGCGATACGCGGCGCAACACGCTATGCGTGTCGCACGCAGCGCTCCGACACGATGCTGCGCTGCTGGATCCACGCGATCGCCAGTTCCATTGCGCGATCGCGCGCTTCGTCCGACTCCGCGAAGTTGCCTTCGACGCCGAGCGTGCGCGTCTCGCCGTCGCGGTCGGCGACGATCGCGGCCGCCGTGTAGCGGCCGTCCTCTTCCGTCGTGACGACGGTACGGATCGCGCAACTTCGGTATTCGCTGAACGTTTCCGTCTGCATGTTGCCTCCTATGGTCGCGTGTGCGCCGGCGAGCAATCGTCAGGCCGCGGCGCCGACGCGTCCCGACGCGATCGCCTTGATCGCATATTCCACGGCTTCGCGGTGCGCCTCGTCGGCGCTCGCCCACTGCTGCGCATAGCGCGGCAGATGCCAGTCGGCCAGCACGGTCCCCGCACGTACGATGCGTACGAGCGCGACGTACGTATCGCGCGTCGCCGACGGCGTCGCGCAATGCCTGACCGGCATCTCGCGCGTGTCGATCTCGAAGCCCTTCCAGTGTTCGTGTCTGACGGGATCGATCATGGCTCGTTTCTCCGTGTACGGCGCATCCCGTTACGTGCGATGCACCGGATCGTCGCGCCGTTGCGGCGCGGTATCGTCAGACGCTGCGGCCTGGCGCGCATCGAAGAAGCGGCCGATGCGCGTTGCGCGCAGCCGCGCGGGGAGACCCGCGAAGAAATGCGCGATCTGCCGTTGCAGGCGCCGCAGATCGCCACGCAGATTCACGTCGAAGAAAAAATCGCTCATCACCGGCTCCTGATTTCAGAGGGGCCTGCGCGCAAGCCGAACCGGACCACGCGCTCCAGTTCGTCTGCCGCGTGCATGGCCGCCGACACACAAATCGAAACACGCAGTGCGTGAACCGCAACTGCCGAGCGACAGATAACATAGCGCACGCGACGAAAAATTCAAGCGGCGCGGGCGGTTCGCATTCGCGTGACGCGCACCGCGTCTCGCGCACGACGGCAGCAGAAAAAACGGCCGGCATCGCTGCCGGCCGCTTGCACGAATTACCCGTTCACCGGGATGCGGCGCACGCGGCTCTGCGCGTCGGGCCGCTTCGCGATCGTCACGGTAAGCACGCCGTTGCGGAAGCTGGCCGTCACCTTCTCCGGATCGGCGTCGGGGCTCAACTGCACCGAACGCTGGAACGCGCCCTGCCAGCGCTCGCTGTAGACGGCGCCGGTCGACGCGCCTTTCTTCTCGCCGCGGATCGTCAGCACGTCGTGATCGAGCGACACGTCGATGTCGTTCTGCTCGAGGCCGGGCAGCTCCGCGACGACGGTGATTTCGTTGTCGCTCTCGTTGAGCTCGATGTTCGGCCAGCCGAACGACGAAGCCGCCAGCGACGAGCCGAAACGTGCGGGCATATCGAAGCTGCGGAAGAAGTCGTCGAAGAGCCGATTCATTTCGCGATGCAGCGCCAGCACCGGATGATCGTCCTCGCGCTGACGCACGGCCGGCACGTTGCGATCGCGGTTCCACGGAATCAGATTCCTGAAGTCCATTTTCCACCTCCTGTATTTCGGAAGGCAGGCGAACGATGCACGCCGAGCGCGAGACGCACTGCGTTCGTCCGCGCATGCTGCCTGCACACACGAAGCAGTCGACTACGGTCCTGCGCATTCGCGCCGAACCACCACGCCGTGAAGATAGGGGCGGCACGCATGGCTTCAAGAGTGCGGAGCGCTCCCAATGCGGCAGAGCGACGCTCGCGCAAGCGCTGGTCGGCACGGTCCGTATGCCGAGTGCGTTCATCAGGAAACCGTAGCTTCGCTCAGACGGAACGCGCATGGCTCCAGTTCGCGATCGGCGCACCCGCGCGTGCGTGCATGGCGATGCCGACTACGCGAACAGGCAATCGTCGCGATCGTCATTACATTTTTATTACGGCGAACATACTGCCCATTCGCGCCCGCTGATCAGACAAATCAACTGGAAAATCCCGTTAAGCGTGCATAACATTACTTAACGATTCCGACCCGTCTATCGCGTTACATTGCGAAGGCGGCACGACGGATCGTCAGCCGCACTCGCCCAGCGCTTGCGGCACTCCGCCGATGTCCGGTCATTTCGACTCAACACAAGGAGAGGATCAACATGACTCATGGCTTGATTATGTGGCTCATCATCGGCGCCATCGCCGGCTGGCTTGCGGGCGTACTCGTCAAGGGCGGCGGCTTCGGGCTGATCGTCGACATCATCGTCGGCATCGTGGGCGCGGTGATCGGCGGCTGGCTGGCCGGTGTGCTCGGCATCAGCGTCGGCAGCGGCTTCATCGGTTCGGTGATCATCGCGGTGATCGGTGCGGTGATCCTGCTGTTCATCATCCGCCTGTTCCGACGAGCCTGACGATCGTCTCCGCGCGCCCGCGGGCGCGCCCCGTATCGAGCGCGGCGCGCGGCCCCTTCGCCGCGCGCCGCGTTC
>NZ_KV786640.1:0-6968 GCF_001806955.1 Burkholderia sp. HMSC10F09 | reverse complement strand
GGCGCCGCCGCGACCGCGGCATCGACGCCGGCGGCCGCAGCGGCACCGGGCAGCGATGCGCTGCGATCGCGCGAAGCGTTCCGCAGCCGGTCGCGCGAAGACGATCTGAAGTAACGGGGAGCGCAGAACATGAATCGAATCGTTGCGCTCGTCGTCGCAATCGTGATCCTGGCTTTTGCCGCATCGTCGACCGTGCTGACCATCGATCCGCGCCATATCGCCGTGCTGTCCGGCCGCGGCGGCGCGGAGCCCGAGCTCGCCGGCCCCGGCGTTCATTTCAAGCTGCCGCCGCCGCTGCAGACGGCCACGCTGGTCGATACGCGGCTGCAGTCGCTGGAATCGCCCGATCCGCTGCAGCTGGCAACCGAAGACAAGCACGATCTGCTGGTTTCGTATGCGGCGAAGTACCGGATCGGCGATCCGATGAAGTACTTCACGGCAACCGGCGGCGATCCGGCCGCGGCCGGCGAGCGGCTGGCCGGCGCGCTGAAGGGCGCGCTTGGCGACGCATTCGGCAAGCATGCGCTCGACGACGCGCTCGGCGCGCAGCGCGCAATCGCCGACGCTGCGCGCGACGCGGTACAGGCCAGCGCGGCAGCGCTCGGCATCGAGCTGGTCGACGTGCAGCTCACGCGCGTCGACTTGCCGGCCGCGCAGACCGATGCGGTCTATCAGCGCATGATCGGCGCGCTGCACGACCAGGCCGCGCAGGTGCGTGCCGACGGCGCAGCCGAGGTCGAGCAGATCAAGGCGGACGCCGAACGCGAGCAGCAGGCGGTGCTCGCGAACGCGTACAAGTCCGCGCAGACGATCAAGGGCGAGGGCGATGCGAAGGCGGCGACGATCGCCGCGGACGCGTTCGGCCGCGATCCGCAGTTCTACGAGTTCTACGCGAGCCTGCAGGCGTACCGGAAGACGTTCAAGCGCAACGACGTCATCGTCGTCGATCCCGACAGCGCGTTCTTCCGTTTCATGCGCAGCCCGACGGGCGGTGCCGCACCGGCGGCGCCTGCTCCCCGCAAACACTGAATCTGGGGTGCCGCGTCGTGCGGCACCGTCGCCCGCATGGATCTCGCTGCCTCGTTGTTGCTTGCCGTCGCGCTGATGCTGATCATCGAAGGGGCGTTCCCCTTCGTGTTTCCCGTCGCCTGGCGCGACACGTTTCGTAGAATAGCGGAGCGGCCGCCGCATCATATCCGGATCGGCGGGCTGATCGTGATGGCGCTCGGGCTCGTGCTGCTGCTGCTCGCCACCTGATCCCGGACGGCGCACCCGCCGTTCGTTCCCGTCCGATTCCGATTACCGATTCATCCGTCGGCGCGCGTGCCGCGCGCCGTTTCCTGTCGTAGGACCGTACCGATGTCGACCTGGTTACTTCCCGAGAATATCGCCGACGTACTGCCGTCGGAAGCGCGCAAGATCGAGGAGCTGCGCCGCAGGCTGCTCGATCGCTTCCGTTCGTACGGCTACGAGATGGTGATGCCGCCGCTGCTCGAATATCTCGAGTCGCTGCTGACGAGCGGCGGCGCCGATCTGCGCCTGCGCACCTTCAAGCTGGTCGACCAGCTTTCGGGCCGCACGCTCGGCCTGCGCGCCGACATCACGCCGCAGGTGGCGCGCATCGACGCGCATCTGCTGAACCGCCAGGGCGTCACGCGCCTCTGCTATGCGGGGCACGTCATGCATACGCGCCCGCGCGGCCTGCACGCGACGCGCGAGCAGATCCAGATCGGCGCGGAAATCTACGGACACGCGGGACTGGAAGCCGATCTCGAGATCCAGCAGTTGATGCTCGATGCGCTGCATCTTGCGGGCCTGTCGCGGATCCGCCTCGATCTGTGCCATGCGGGCGTGCTCGCGGCGCTGCTCGCGCGCGATACGCAGGCGGCCGCGCGCGGCGAAGCGCTCTACGACGCGCTGTCGGGCAAGGACGTGCCGTTGCTGAACGAACTGACCGACGATCTCGGCGCCGACACGCGCGCGGCGCTGCGCGCGCTGCCGCACCTGTACGGCGACGCGAGCGTGCTCGACGAAGCGCGCCAGCGCCTGCCGGCGCTGCCCGAGATCGCGCGCGCGCTCGACGATCTCGCGCAGCTCGCGGCGCAGGCGAGGGGTGCGGAAGTCGCGATCGACCTGGCCGATCTGCGCGGTTACGCGTACCACAGCGGCGCGATGTTTACCGCGTATATCGACGGCGTGCCGAACGCGATCGCGCGCGGCGGCCGTTACGACCACGTCGGCCAGGCATACGGCCGCGCGCGTCCGGCGACCGGCTTCTCGCTCGACCTGCGCGAGCTCGCGCGGATTTCGCCGGTCGAGGCGCGCGGCACCGCGATTCTGGCGCCATGGGCGCAGGACGATGCGCTGCGCGCGGCCGTGGCCGCGCTGCGCGACGCCGGCGAGGTCGTGATCCAGGCGCTGCCGGGCCACGATCACGTGCTCGACGAGTTCGCCTGCGACCGTTCGCTCGTCGAGCGCAACGGTGCGTGGGTGGTCGAGCCCCGCTAACAAGGCGTTCGCGAGCGGCAGTCGGCTGCATATCGTTGACGCGAAACGGAAAAATTCGGAATCGCTCGCGAACATAGGTAAAATACGTTTTTAACCAGCTAACGAATCAACATGTCTGCCAGCGCAGTGAACGTGACTCCCGGGCGCAACGTCGTCGTCGTGGGGACTCAATGGGGTGATGAAGGCAAGGGCAAGATCGTCGACTGGCTGACGGACCACGCTCAGGGCGTCGTGCGTTTCCAGGGCGGTCACAACGCCGGCCACACCCTCATCATCGGCGGCAAGAAGACGATCTTGCGCCTCATCCCGTCGGGCATCATGCGCGATGGCGTCGCGTGCTACATCGGCAACGGCGTCGTTCTGTCCCCGGAAGCACTGTTCAAGGAAATCGGCGAGCTGGAAGAAGCCGGCGTGAACGTGCGCGACCGTCTGTTCATTTCCGAAGCCACGACGCTGATCCTGCCGTATCACATCGCGATCGACCAGGCGCGCGAAGCGCGCAAGGGCGCGGGCAAGATCGGCACGACGGGCCGCGGCATCGGCCCCGCGTACGAAGACAAGGTCGGCCGCCGCGCGCTGCGCGTGCAGGACCTGTTCGACGCGAAGACCTTCGCCGATCGCCTGCGCGAAAACCTCGATTTCCACAACTTCGTGCTGACGCAGTACCTCGGCGGCGCAGCCGTCGATTTCCAGGCGACGCTCGACACGATGCTCGGCTATGCCGACCGCCTGAAGCCGATGGTGGCTGACGTGTCGCGCCGTCTGTACGACGCGAACAACGCGGGCCAGAACCTGCTGTTCGAGGGCGCGCAGGGCACGCTGCTCGACATCGATCACGGCACCTATCCGTTCGTCACGTCGAGCAACTGCGTTGCCGGTGCGGCCGCGGCGGGCGCGGGCGTCGGTCCGCAGAAGCTGAACTACATCCTCGGCATCACGAAGGCATACTGCACGCGCGTCGGCTCGGGTCCGTTCCCGAGCGAGCTGTACGATGCCGATAATCCGAAGCGCCAGGATCAGGTCGGCGTCACGCTCGCGAACGTCGGCAAGGAATTCGGCTCGGTCACCGGCCGTCCGCGCCGCACCGGCTGGCTCGACGCGGCCGCGCTGCGCCGCTCGATCCAGATCAACGGCGTGTCGGGCCTCTGCATGACGAAGCTCGACGTGCTCGACGGTCTCGACGAAGTCCGGCTGTGCGTGGGCTACAAGATCGACGGCAAGGACGCGGACATCCTGCCGCGCGGCGCCGCCGATGTCGCACGCTGCGAACCGGTGTACGAAACGTTCGAAGGCTGGAAGGAAAGCACGGTCGGCATCAAGACGTGGGACGCGCTGCCGACGAACGCGCAGGCTTATCTGACGCGCGTCCAGGAAGTGGCCGGCGTGCCGATCGACATGGTGTCGACCGGCCCGGACCGCGACGAAACGATCCTGCTCCGCCATCCGTTCAAGGTGTAATTTCCAGATGACGCAGCAAAACACGATCAAGGCGGCCGACCTGATGACGGATCCGCGTAACGACGACAAGAACCTCTGGGTGGGCTGGGACGAATATCACCGGCTCATCGAACTGCTCGCGCTGCAGGTGCACGAGTCCGGCTGGAAGTTCGACCAGATCCTGTGCCTCGCGCGCGGCGGCCTGCGTGTCGGCGATCAGCTTTCGCGCATCTACGACGTGCCGCTCGCGATTCTCGCGACGAGTTCGTACCGCGAAGCGGCCGGCCGCGAGCAGGGCGAGCTCGACATCGCGCAGTACATTACGATGACGCGCGGCAACCTCGCGGGCAACGTGCTGCTCGTCGACGATCTGGTCGACTCGGGCGTCACGCTCGCGCGGGTGCAGGAGCACCTGAAGGAGCGTTATCCGGCCGTCACGGCGGTGCGCTCGGCGGTGCTCTGGTACAAGGGTTGCTCGAAGGTCAAGCCCGACTACTACACGCAGTTCCTGCCGACGAACCCGTGGATCCATCAGCCGTTCGAGGAGTGGGACACCGTGCGTCCGCACAACCTCGAAGCGTGGATCAAGCGCGGTCGCGCGCAGCGCGACGGCGCGGGCGCGTAAGCGCGCCGCTCGATCGACGAAAAGCCTCGTACGGCGCCGCTTGCGGCGCCGTCTTCGTTTGCAGGCCCGGCGGCCGCCGCGCACCCCCGCCGCGCCCCCCGATAGGCAGACGGTGCGGCCCCGGCTATGATGGCAGCCCTGCCACAGCTCGCGCTGCAATGCATGTGCGCGATCGGTCACGTGGCTTCGGGGCAACACGGCGGCGCGGTGTTTGCGGGACGCGCGGGTAGAATAGCGCTCGTTTTGTCCGAATCCGGACCCGATTATTACGCTTCATATGAACGATACGACCCACGCGGCCGACGCCGCTCACGCGCCGCACCCGATGCACCAACACTCGCTGCGGGCGCTGGCGATAGCGGCCATCGGCGTGGTGTTCGGCGACATCGGCACGAGCCCGTTGTATTCGCTGAAGGAGGCGTTCAGCCCCGCGCACGGGATTCCGCTCACGGAAAGCTCGATCCTCGGCGTGATCTCGCTGCTGTTCTGGGCGATCATCCTCGTGGTCGGCGTCAAATATCTGCTGTTCGTGATGCGTGCCGACAACAACGGCGAGGGCGGCGTGCTCGCGCTGATGGCGCTGTCGCTGCGGCCGCTCGATCCGAAGACGCGTGTCGCGGGCGCGCTGATGGCGCTCGGCATCTTCGGCGCGTGCATGTTCTACGGCGACGCGGTCATCACGCCGGCGATTTCGGTGATGTCGGCGGTCGAAGGTCTCGAGATCGCGACGCCGCATCTGTCGCATCTGGTGCTGCCGATCACGATCGTGATTCTGATCGCGCTGTTCTGGATCCAGCGTCACGGAACGGCAACGGTCGGCAAGCTGTTCGGCCCGATCATGGTGCTGTGGTTCATCGCGATCGCGGCGCTCGGCGTGTACCACATCGTGCGTGCGCCCGGCATCGTCGCGGCGATCAATCCGTACTACGCAGCGTCGTTCATGTCCGAGCACTTGCTGCAGGCCTATGTCGTGCTCGGTTCCGTCGTGCTGGTGCTGACCGGTGCAGAAGCGCTCTATGCGGACATGGGCCACTTCGGCGCGAAGCCGATCCGCCTCGCCGCATACGGGCTCGTGATGCCGTCGCTGGTGCTGAACTACTTCGGGCAAGGCGCGTTGCTGATCCAGAATCCGCGCGCGATCGAAAACCCGTTCTTCCTGCTCGCGCCCGACTGGGCGCTGCTGCCGCTCGTCGTGCTGTCGACCGTCGCGACCGTGATCGCGTCGCAGGCGGTGATCTCCGGCGCCTATTCGTTGACGTCGCAGGCGATCCAGCTCGGCTATGTGCCGCGCATGAAGGTGCTGCACACGTCCGAACTCGCGATCGGCCAGATCTACGTGCCGCTCGTGAACTGGCTGCTGCTGTTCGTGATCCTCTGCATCGTGATCGGCTTCAAGAGCTCCGACAACCTCGCGGCCGCGTACGGGATCGCGGTGACCGCGACGATGGTGATCACGACCGTGCTCGCATGCGTCGTGATGGTGAAGGTGTGGAACTGGAACCGGCTGCTGGTCGGCGCGATCATCGCCGTCTTCCTGACGATCGATCTCGGCTTTTTCGGCGCGAACCTGCTGAAGGTCGCGCAGGGCGGCTGGCTGCCGCTCGGCATCGGCGCGCTGCTGTTCTTCCTGCTGATGACGTGGTACAAGGGCCGCCACATCGTAAAGGAGCGCACGGCCGCCGACGGCATTCCGCTCGAACCGTTCCTGCAGGGGCTGCTCGCGCATCCGCCGCATCGCGTGTCGGGCACCGCGATCTATCTGACCGGCAACGACAAGCTCGTGCCCGTGAGCCTGCTGCACAACCTGAAGCACAACAAGGTGCTGCACGAGCGCACGCTGTTCATGACGTTCGTCACGCGCGACATCCCGTACGTGCGCGACGACAAGCGGCTGAGCGCGCGCGACGCTGGCGGCGGCCTGTACATCGTGAAGGCCGAGTACGGGTTCAACGAGACGCCGGACGTGAAGGCCGTGCTCGAAGAGTTCGGCCGCACGCACGACATGACGTTCGAGCTGATGGACACATCGTTCTTCCTCGCACGCGAGACGGTCGTGCCGACGCAGCTGCCCGGCATGTCGATCTGGCGCGAGCGCGTGTTCGCGTGGATGCACCAGAACGCCGCGAAGCCGACCGACTTCTTCGCGATTCCGGCGAACCGCGTCGTCGAGCTCGGCACGAAGATCGAGATCTGAGCGCCACGAGGCGTGCGCGATCGCGCATGCCGCTTGACGGCTCGCTCGCCGAGACGCTGCGCCAACAAAAAGCCCGCCTGACGGCGGGCTTTTCTCATTGCGGCACGGTCCGCACGTTCAGCGCTGCTTGAGCTTCGCGAACGCGGCGGCCATCGCGCCGGCCGGTTCCGGTTCGCGCGCGCGGGGCGGGCGGGCGCCGCCGCG
>NZ_KV786639.1:0-25088 GCF_001806955.1 Burkholderia sp. HMSC10F09 | reverse complement strand
GGCGCGCGCCGGCAATGCGTCGGGCAGTGCCGCTCGGCCGGCGTCGGTGAGCCGGTATCGCACTTCGGGCGCGAGCAGCCGCCCCCAGCGCTGCGCGTCGCGCAGCGCCTGCGGCAGCGCCGGCAGTGCGACTTCGCCGCGGCCGCGCTGATAGTAGTCGGCCGCGAACGACACGAGCGCGAGCCAGTCGGCCGACAGCGGCGGCAGCTCGGTGCAGACCGCGTCGATCGCCCGCAGCCGCGCCGGCGGCACGTCGGTGTGAGCCGTCACTTCGCAGACGAGGCCCACCGCGCGGCGTTTGCCGAACGGCACCTGCACGAGCGTGCCGGGGCCCGGCGGCGGGTCGACGTCGCATCGGTAATCGAACAGCGTCGCGAGCGGATGGTCGAGCGCGACGCGCAGATACGTGCCGCTCATCGCGGGGCTCCGGCGGCCGCTGCGGCGGTGGCACAGACGGTATAGGCGCACGTCCGCATCGCGTCGGCGAACTTAAAGTAAAACTTCAGATTCGGCGCTAAGTTTTGGATTCTCATTAGGAATCGCCGTATACCCTGCACGACCTGTGGATAACTTTGTTGAGAACTTGCGGTCCTTTACGCGCGCCGCGCGCCGTGTCGCGCTTGCCGCTGCTTCCGCCCGACCTTCGGCGGGCCCCGCGAAGCCTTATCCCACAAGGCTGCTATTCAAATTCCCGAATCATAGCGGGACGGATGGACCGACATCGGACTCTACCGCGGTGCAACGAGGAAAATGTGTATAAGTCAAGTCTTGACAAGCATCGAATCGGCAGCCGGTGCGGGGTTGCGCCCTGTTTAGCGCCGGCTGCGCAACGCCGTCACGCTGCACCGCAGCATGGCGGCGCTTGCGTTCAGCGCGCGGCTCCGCTACGGATCGTGCGGCTGTGGCGATGCACTTCGTCGACGAGTTCGGCGACGTGCTCGGGCGGCGTGAACTGCGAGATGCCGTGGCCGAGGTTGAACACGTGGCCCGGATGATTGCCGTAGCTGTCGAGCACCGCACGCGCCTGCTCGCGCACGACGGCCGGCGGCGCAAACAGGATCGTCGGATCGAGGTTGCCCTGCAGCGCGACGCGGCCGCCGACACGCTCGCGCGCGACGCCGACGTTGACCGTCCAGTCGAGCCCGACCGCGTCGACGCCCGTCGCCGCGATTTCCTCGAGCCATAGCCCGCCGCCCTTCGTAAACGTGATGACCGGCACGCGCCGGCCGTCATGCTCGCGCTTGAGCTGTGCGACCACGCGGCGAATGTAGTCGAGCGAGTAGCGCTGATACGCACCGTCGGCGAGCGCGCCGCCCCACGTGTCGAAAATCATCACCGCCTGCGCGCCCGCCTCGATCTGCGCGTTCAGATACGCGGACACCGCCTGCGCGTTCACGTCGAGAATCCGGTGCATCAGGTCGGGACGCGCATACGCCATCGACTTCACGGTGCGGAAATCGTCCGAGCCGCCGCCCTCGACCATGTAGCACGCGAGCGTCCACGGGCTGCCGGAGAAGCCGATCAGCGGCACGCGCTGGCGGCCCTGGCCATCGGTGAGCGCGCGCCGGATCTCGCGTACCGCATCGGTCACGTAGCCGAGCGTCGCGCCGATGTCGGGCACCGCGAGCTTCGCGACGTCGGCCTCGGTGCGCACCGGATGCGCGAACTTCGGCCCTTCGCCGACCTGGAAGTCGAGGCCGAGGCCCATGGCGTCGGGAATCGTCAGGATGTCGGAGAACAGGATCGCGGCGTCGAGCGGAAAGCGCTCGAGCGGCTGCAGCGTCACTTCGGTCGCGAAATCGGGATTCTTCGCGAGGCCGAGGAAGCTGCCGGCCCGCGCGCGCGTCGCGTTGTATTCCGGCAGATAGCGGCCCGCCTGGCGCATGAGCCAGATCGGCGTGTAGTCGGTCGGCTCGCGCAGAAGCGCACGCAGGAAGGTGTCGTTGAGCAGGGTATGGGCCACGGTGTGAGCGACGGTGCGTAGGCAAACCGGCATTTTACCGGACAGCCGCGCTCGGACTGCGCGTGCCCGCGCGATGGCGGCCATATGACGCGCACGATGGCTCCGTTATGATCGGACGCTCATATCGAACCGAACCCAGGAGGAGACAGATGAAGACACTCGCCACGATCGCCGCGGCTGCGATGCTGTGCTGCGCCGGCGCCGCGCAGGCGGAAGGCGCCGGCGCTTCCCGGCTCGACGACGTGCTCGCGCGCGGCACGCTGCGCGTCTGCACGACCGGCGACTACAAGCCGTATTCGTACTACCGCACGGACGGCCGCTTCGAGGGCATCGACATCGACATGGCCGAATCGCTCGCGAAATCGCTCGGCGTGAAGCCCGACTACGTGAAGACGAGCTGGTCGAACCTGACCGCCGACTTCGTCGCGAAATGCGACATTGCGGTCGGCGGCGTATCGACGACGCTCGAACGGCAGAAGCGCGCGTTCTTCACGCAGCCGTACGTCGTCGACGGCAAGACGCCGATCGTGCGCTGCGGCGACGTCGACAAATATCAGACGGTCGCGCAGATCGACCGGCCGGAAACGCGCGTGATCGTGAACCCCGGCGGCACGAACGAGCGTTTCGCGAAGCAGTATTTCACGCATGCGAACCTGACCGTCTATCCCGACAACGTGACGATCTTCAAGCAGATCCTCGCGGGCAAGGCCGACGTGATGGTGACCGACGCGTCCGAGACGCTGCTGCAGCAAAAGCTGAATCCGGGCCTCTGCTCGGTGCACCCGGACAAGCCGTTCCAGTTCGGCGAGAAGGCGTACATGGTGCCGCGCGGCGACGTCGTGTTCCAGCAGTACGTCGATCAGTGGCTGCACCTCGCGCTGTCGACGGGCGAATACCAGGCGATCTCCGATAAATGGCTCAAGTAACGGCATGATCGACGGCGATGCGCGTGCTTCGGTTCACGCGCTTCGCTTCGCGCGCCGGCCGCCGCACGCGCGTTCGAACTCACCTCGCCCATCGCCGCGCGTCGAACTGGCCGAACGGCCGACTGTTTTCGTCGACGATCACGTTTCAAAATCTTTCCAACGGATGAAGCGGCGATCGTCGTCGCTTGCACGCCGCGCATTTTCCGGCGTGCAAATCGACATTTCATCGAGCGTCATGCGCGTGAAAATCGCATTGCACGCACGCGATGAAAACGCATGAGAAAAGGTGGGTAAAAATGACCTTTTTCAGGATGCCGAAGACAGCAAAAAATCCCGGAAAGCCTTATCTGACGGGCGTTACAACCTGAAACACTTTGTTACCGCGATAGTCCATCAATTCGCCCACAATGGCCTCAACGGTTTCAACACGGATGCGGTCTCGTGTGCCAAGTGTGAGCGGACGCGAAGCGCTGCGAGCCAGTCGGTCACGTACCGAAGCCCTTCCGAGGGGCATCCTTGTTGGAGTCGTTTCCGGCCCCCCGCCGGATCCGGTTTCATCTTTGGTCTCCTCGCGCTAACCCCGTAGCGTGTGGTTTTTAGCGGGCTAATAAGCCCGCTTTTTTTCGTCCATCGAAAACGCAACGGCCGATAGCAGGCCGCCGCGTTTCCCGTCTCTCCCGTGCAGCCGAATCGTCAGGCGGTCTTCTGCACGTCGAGTTTCAGCTCGTCGATCATCCGTTCGCGCATCACGAACTTCTGCACCTTGCCCGTCACAGTCATCGGCAGTTCGTCGACGAAGCGGATATAGCGCGGAATCTTGTAGTGCGCGATTTGCCCTTGGCAAAACGCGCGCACGTCGTCCTCGGTCATCTGCTCGTCCGCGCGCAGCACGATCCACGCACACAGCTCCTCGCCGTACTTCGGATCGGGCACGCCGAACACCTGCGCGCTCTGAATCTTCGGATGCCGGAACAGGAATTCCTCGATCTCGCGCGGATACACGTTCTCGCCGCCGCGAATCACCATGTCCTTCAGGCGGCCGACGATGTTGCAGTAGCCTTCCGCGTCGAGCGTCGCGAGATCGCCCGTGTGCATCCAGCCGTCGATCAGCACTTCGCGCGTCTTCGCGTCGTCGTCCCAGTAGCCGAGCATCACCGAGTAGCCTTTCGTGCAGAGCTCGCCCGTCACGCCGACCGGCACGATCTCGCCGCTCGGATCGACGATCTTCACCTCGAGATGCGGCTGCACGCGTCCGACGGTCGTCGTGCGTTTCTCGAGCGGATCGTCGGTCGAGCTCTGGAACGATACGGGGCTCGTTTCCGTCATCCCGTATGCGATCGTGATCTCCGACAAGTGCATTTGAGACACCACGCGCTTCATCGTCTCGATCGGACACGGCGAGCCGGCCATGATGCCGGTGCGCAACGTCGAGAGGTCGAACTTCGCGAACTCGGGATGATCGAGTTCCGCGATGAACATCGTCGGCACGCCGTGCAACGCGGTACAGCGCTCTTCGGCGACGGCCGCGAGCGTCGCGACGGGGTCGAACGCCTCGCCGGGAAACACCATCGCCGCGCCGGTCGACACGCACGCGAGCACCGCGAGCACCATCCCGAAGCAGTGATACAGCGGCACCGGAATGCAGAGCGCGTCCTGCTCGGTAAAGCGCATCGCCATCGCGATGAAGCGCGCGTTGTTCACGACGTTGCGGTGCGTGAGCGTCGCGCCCTTCGGGCTGCCGGTCGTGCCGCTCGTGAACTGGATGTTGATCGGATCGCTCGGTGCGAGCGTCGCACCGAGCGCGTCGAGTGCGGCCGAATCGACGCTGGCGCGCCCGCGCGCGATCACGTCGGCAAAGCGGAACATGCCGGGCGGCGCGACGTCGCCCATCGATACCACCGTGCGCAAGCTCGGCACGCGTGCCGCGCGCAGTTCGCCGGGCGCCGCGTTCGCCAGCTCGGGCGCAATCGTCTGCAGCATCTCGACGTATGCCGACGACTTGAAGCGTTCGGCCGCGATCACGGCCTTGCAGCCGACCTTGTTCAGTGCGTATTCGAGTTCCGCGAGCCGGTATGCGGGATTGATGTTCACGAGAATCGCGCCGATGCGCGCAGTCGCGAACTGCGTGAGCAGCCACTCGCTGCGGTTCGGCGACCAGATGCCGACGCGGTCGCCCTTTTCGATGCCGAGCGCCGCAAGGCCGGCGGCGAGCACGTCGATTTCGGCCGCGAATTCGCGCCAGGTCCAGCGCACCTGCTGCTCGCGGAACACGACCGCGGGCCGCTCGGGAAAGCGCTCGGCCGTGTCGCGCAGGAAGCGGCCGATCGTCGCTTCCGACAGCGGCACGTCGATCGCGCCGCGCACGTACGACAGTCCGTTCTCGGGCGCAATCAGCGCCCGTACGCCAAGGTCTGCTGCCATGAGTGTCTCCGTCCGTTTTTGTCTGAGCGGCGCGGGCCGGCCGGCTGCGCGGGCGGGCGCACCGCGGCGAGCCGCATCGCGGATGATGCCGCGCTCCGCTGACGACACTCTGACATCAAATCGCGGCGTCGGGATGAAATAGCACGACCGGACGCAACGATGCGCGCGTGCGGATCGAAACTGCAGGCGAAAAAAAAGCAGCCCGAAGGCTGCTCTCTTTTCGCGCGATACGCGGCCGGCTCAGTGCCGGCTGCGGATCTTCGCGAGACGCTGGATCGCCTCGAGCTGCGCCATCGCGGTCGCGAGCTCGGACTGCGCCTTCGCGAGGTCGAGGTCCGACTTCGCGTTCTGCAGCGTTTCCTCGGCACGCTTGCGCGCTTCCTCGGCCTTCGCCGCGTCGAGGTCCTTGCCGCGGATCGCGGTATCGGCGAGCACCGTCACGGCGCCCGGCTGCACTTCGAGAATGCCGCCGGCGACGAACACGAATTCGTCGCTGCCGCCCTCGACTTCGATGCGCACCGCACCCGGACGAATCCGCGTGATCAGCGGCGTGTGGCCCGGCAGAATACCCAGCTCACCCGTTTCGCCCGGCAGCGCGACGAATTTCGCCTCGCCCGAGAAGATCTGCTCTTCCGCGCTGACGACGTCTACTTTGATGGTTGCCATATCGACTCCTGTCGATCGGTGCGAGCGCTTCGGCGCGACGTCCGACCGATGCCGCGGCGGGCCTGCGTTCGCGCTTGCGCGGATCGCGGCCCGTCGGCCATCGACCGGAACGGGCACTTCGGCCTCGCTCCAATCTCATGCACGGCGGGTTGAGCGTGTTGCGATCGGCGCGGTCGGCCGCGGCGATAAATCAGCGATGACTTATGCGCGGCCGCATGCGCCGGCGTGCGACTCACTCGAACCCTTACTGGATCTTCTTGGCCTTCTCGAAGGCTTCGTCGATCGTGCCGACCATGTAGAACGCCTGTTCCGGCAGGTGGTCGCACTCGCCGTCGACGATCATCTTGAAGCCGCGGATCGTTTCCTTCAGCGGCACGTACTTGCCCGGCGAGCCCGTGAACACTTCAGCGACGTGGAACGGCTGCGACAGGAAACGCTGGATCTTACGCGCACGGGCGACCGACAGCTTGTCTTCCGGCGACAGTTCGTCCATGCCCAGAATCGCGATGATGTCGCGCAGTTCCTTGTAGCGCTGCAGCGTCTGCTGAACGCGGCGCGTGATCGAGTAGTGCTCTTCACCGATCACGTTCGGGTCGATCTGGCGCGACGTCGAGTCGAGCGGGTCGACCGCCGGGTAGATACCCAGCGACGCGATGTCACGCGACAGCACGACGGTTGCGTCAAGGTGGCCGAAGGTGGTTGCCGGCGACGGGTCGGTCAAGTCGTCCGCAGGGACGTACACGGCCTGAACCGACGTAATCGAGCCCTTCTTGGTCGACGTGATGCGTTCCTGCAGCTTGCCCATTTCTTCAGCCAGCGTCGGCTGATAGCCCACTGCCGACGGCATACGGCCGAGCAGTGCCGACACTTCGGTACCGGCCAGCGTGAAACGGTAGATGTTGTCGACGAAGAACAGCACGTCGAGGCCTTCGTCACGGAAGAACTCGGCCATCGTCAGGCCGGTCAGCGCGACGCGCAGACGGTTGCCCGGCGGCTCGTTCATCTGGCCGTACACCAGCGCGACCTTGTCGAGAACGTTCGAGTCCTTCATTTCGTGGTAGAAGTCGTTCCCTTCACGGGTACGCTCGCCCACGCCCGCGAACACGGAGTAGCCGCCGTGCTCCTTCGCGATGTTGTTGATGAGCTCCATCATGTTGACGGTCTTGCCCACGCCTGCACCGCCGAACAGACCGACCTTGCCGCCCTTTGCGAACGGGCAGATCAGGTCGATGACCTTGATGCCCGTTTCGAGCAGTTCGGTCGACGGCGACAGTTCGTCGAACGCCGGCGCCTTCTGGTGGATCGAACGCTTCGTTTCGCTTTCGATCGGGCCCGCTTCGTCGATCGGACGGCCGAGCACGTCCATGATGCGGCCGAGGGTCGGCTTGCCGACCGGCACCGAAATCGGGTTGCCCGTGTTCTTCACGGTCAGACCGCGGCGCAGGCCGTCGGATGCACCCAGACAGATGGTACGGACCACGCCGTCGCCCAGCTGCTGCTGGACTTCGAGCGTCAGTTCCGAGCCATCGAGAATGAGCGCGTCGTAGATCTTCGGCATGCTGTCGCGCGGGAATTCCACGTCGATAACGGCGCCGATGCACTGTACGATCTTGCCTTCTACCAAAGCAGCAGTACTCATCGCTTTTCCTTTAAATACCTGATTCTTTACTCGCGCAAAGGCGCAGTTGTCGTCCCGGGCGCGCGCTTAAACAGCGGCTGCGCCGCCGACGATCTCCGACAGTTCCTTCGTGATCGCGGCCTGACGGCTCTTGTTGTAGACGAGCTGCAGTTCGCTGATCACCGTCTTCGCATTGTCGGACGCGGCCTTCATCGCGACCATCCGCGCCGATTGCTCGGACGCCATGTTCTCCGCGACGGCCTGGTACACCAGCGCCTCGACGTAACGCACGAGCAGTTCGTCGACGACTGCCTGCGCGTCCGGCTCGTAGATGTAGTCCCACGACGTGGCCGGCGTACCGTCGTCGGCCTCGAAGTGCTCCGACGACAGCGGCAGCAGCTGCTCGATCACGGCTTCCTGCTTCATCGTGTTGATGAAGCGCGTGTAAGCGAGATAGACCGCCGACAGCTTGCCTTCCGAGTACAGATCGAGCTGCGTCTTGACCGCACCGATCAGCTTGTCGAGATGCGGGGTGTCGCCGAGATGCACGACCTGCGACAGCACCTTCGCGCCGAAGCGGTTCAGGAAGCCGAGACCCTTGCCGCCGATCGCGGTGGCTTCGACCTTCTGGCCTTTCTCTTCGAGCTCCTTGAACTTCTGCACCGACGCACGCAGCACGTTCGTGTTCAGACCGCCGCACAGACCCTTGTCCGTCGTGACGAGGATGATGCCGGCCGTCTTCGCGCCTTCGTTCGCCACCATGAACGGGTGGCGGTACTCCGGGTTCGCGCGGCTCATGTGCGCGGCGATGGCACGGACCTTGTCCGCGTACGGACGAGCGGCGCGCATGCGTTCCTGCGCGCGGCGCATCTTCGATGCGGCCACCATCTCCATCGCCTTCGTGATCTTGCGCGTGTTCTGCACGCTCTTGATCTTGCCGCGAATTTCCTTCATTCCAGCCATAGCTTGCTCCTTTGCGCCCCGAGTTGGCGCTTCAGCGCTTTACTCGGGGCTCATGCACCGCTCACCGAAACGGCGCGGGCGCCTCGGCTCCCGCGCGGCCTCGGTGTGTCACTCACGGATCAATAGGCACCCGACTTCTTGAAGGATTCGATCGCCGCGCGCAGCGCGCCTTCGTCGTCCTTCGAGAGATCCTTGGTGTCTTCGATGCGCTTGATGAGGTCAGCGTGGCTGGTCTTCAGGAATTCGCGCAGGCCCTTCTCGAACGGCAGCACCTGCTTTACGTCGAGATCGTCGAGGTAGCCGTTGTTCGCGGAGAACAGCGACACGGCGAGTTCCCACACCTGCAGCGGCTGGTACTGCGGCTGCTTCAGCAGTTCCGTCACGCGGCGGCCGCGCTCGAGCTGCTTGCGGGTCGCTTCGTCGAGGTCCGATGCGAACTGCGCGAATGCGGCCAGTTCACGGTACTGCGCGAGGTCGGTACGGATACCGCCCGACAGCTTCTTCACGACCTTCGTCTGCGCGGCGCCACCGACGCGCGACACCGACACGCCGGCGTTGATTGCCGGGCGGATGCCTGCGTTGAACAGGTCGGTTTCCAGGAAGATCTGGCCGTCGGTAATCGAAATCACGTTCGTCGGAACGAACGCCGTCACGTCGCCTGCCTGCGTTTCGATGACCGGCAGTGCCGTCAGCGAACCGCTCTTGCCCTTCACTTCGCCGTTCGTGAACTTCTCGACGTACTCTTCCGAGACGCGCGCCGCACGCTCGAGCAGACGCGAGTGCAGATAGAACACGTCGCCCGGGTACGCTTCACGGCCCGGCGGACGGCGCAGCAGCAGCGAGATCTGACGGTATGCCCAAGCCTGCTTGGTCAAGTCGTCGTAAATGATCAGCGCGTCCTGGCCGCGATCGCGGAAGTATTCGCCCATCGTGCAGCCCGCGTACGGTGCGAGGTACTGCATCGCGGCAGAATCCGATGCCGAAGCGGCGACGACGATGGTGTACGCCATCGCGCCCGTTTCTTCGAGCTTGCGCACCACGTTCATGATCGACGAAGCCTTCTGGCCGATCGCGACGTAGATACAGATCAGGTCCTTGCCCTTCTGGTTGATGATCGCGTCGAGCGCCACCGCGGTCTTGCCGGTCTGGCGGTCGCCGATGATCAGCTCGCGCTGGCCGCGGCCGATCGGCACCATCGCGTCGATCGACTTGATACCCGTCTGCACCGGCTGCGACACCGACTTACGCCAGATCACGCCCGGGGCGATCTTTTCGATCGCGTCGGTCAGCTTCGCGTTGACCGGACCCTTGCCGTCGATCGGGTTGCCGAGCGCGTCGACCACGCGGCCGATGAGTTCCGGACCGACCGGGACTTCGAGAATGCGGCCCGTCGTCTTGACGACGTCGCCTTCCGAGATGTGTTCGTATTCGCCGAGAATCACCGCGCCGACCGAGTCGCGCTCGAGGTTCAGCGCGAGGCCGAACGTGTTGCCCGGAAACTCGAGCATTTCGCCCTGCATCACGTCCGACAGGCCGTGGATGCGCACGATACCGTCGGTCACGGAGATCACGGTGCCCTGGTTGCGAACGTCTGCGCTCGCTTCAAGGCCCTGGATCCGGCTCTTGATCAGCTCGCTGATCTCAGAGGGATTGAGTTGCATTATTCGCTCCTGATAGTCAATTCTGTTGCGTGCCGGCGTGGCGCTCAGGCGGTCAAGGCAGCCTGCATCGATGCGAGGCGCGCGCGAACCGAGGTGTCGAGCACTTCGTCGCCGACCGTCACGCGCACGCCGCCGATCAGCGACGAATCGACTTCGACCGTCGGCTTCAGCTTGCGCTTGAACTTGCGTTCGAGGCTCGCGACGAGACTGTCGAGATCCGCGCCGTCCAGCGGGAACGCGCTCACGATCTCGGCGTCCGCTGCGCCTTCACGTTCGTTCTTGAGCGCCTCGAACTGCTCGGCGATTTCCGGCAGCAGCGCGATGCGATGATTGTCGACCAGCATCTGCACGAAGTTCTTCGCTTCGGCGCCGGCCGCGAGCGGCGACTTCAGCGCGGCAAGCAGCAGCTCGGCCACCTGCGCACGCGTCACCTTCGGGCTCGACGCGACCGACAGCACTTCCGGCAGACGCGCAACCTGGGCCAGCTCTTGCACGAGCGTGGACCAGGCGGCGATGTCACCGCCCTCGGCCACGCGGAACAGCGCTTCTGCGTAAGGGCGGGCGATGGTTGCAAGTTCGGCCATGATCAGAGCTCGGCTTTCAGTTGATTCAGCAGTTGGGCGTGGGCCGTTTGATCGACTTCGCGCTTCAGGATCTGCTCGGCGCCCTTCACGGCCAGCGCAGCGACTTCGCCGCGCAGCGCTTCGCGCGCCTTCACGATTTGCTGTTCTGCTTCCGCTTTCGCCTGCGCGACGATGCGGGCGGCTTCAGCCTGGGCGTTGGCCTTGATTTCCTCGGCGACCGCCTGGGCACGCTTTTCGGCGTCGGCGATGCGCTGCTGGCCGTCGTTGCGGGCCTGCGCGAGTTCCTGGTCCACGCGCTTGTGCGCTGCTTCGAGTTCCGCCTTGCCCTTTTCCGCGGCGGCGAGGCCGTCGGCGATCTTCTTCGAACGTTCGTCGAGGGCGTTGATCAACGGCGGCCACACGAACTTCATCGTGAACCACGCGAGGACCAGGAACACGACCATTTGCGCAAACAGAGTTGCGTTGAGATTCACGGTGTTTCCTTATCTGCTATTCCGGAAAAATGAAACGGTAAGGCGCTCATCGAGTTGCATTCGATCAGCGCCCCAAGTCTCCGTTCCGCCCTGCGCCGGCTCACGCCGGGCGCATATTTCCGAGGAACCTTAGCCTGCGAGCTTCGACAGGAGCGGGTTCGCGAACGCGAACAGCATTGCGACACCCACGCCGATCAGGAATGCCGCGTCGATCAGGCCGGCCAGCAGGAACATCTTCGTTTGCAGCGGGTTGATGAGTTCCGGCTGACGTGCGCACGCTTCGATGTACTTGCCGCCCATCAGCGCGATACCGATACAGGCGCCGATTGCACCCAGGCCGATGATGATGCCGATACCGATGGCGGTCAGACCCTGGATGTTGGCGATGAAAGCTTGCATGATCACTCCTTTGTGAAAAGACTTGGAACTAGAGATTTAAGAAAATAAAACGAAGACTCTTTTTTGCACGCCGTGCTTAATGCTTGTCGTGCGCCTGGCCGAGATACACCAGCGTCAGCATCATGAAAATGAATGCCTGCAACAGAACAATCAGGATGTGGAAGATTGCCCAGACGCTGCCCGCGATCACATGACCAACGAAGCCGAGGAACGTTGCGTCGCCACCGAAGCTCCACATGCTGCCGAGCAGGGCGATCAACAGGAACAACAGCTCACCCGCGTACATGTTGCCGAACAACCGCATGCCGAGCGAGACGGTCTTCGCGACGTATTCGACGACGTTGAGCGCGAGGTTCGGGATCCACAGCAGCGGGTGCGCGCCGAACGGCGCCGACAGCAGCTCATGCGCAAAACCGCCCGGGCCCTTGATCTTGATGCTGTAGTAGATCATCAGGACGAACACGCCGAGCGCGATGCCGAGCGTGCCGTTGAGGTCGGCCGTCGGAACGATGCGATGGTGGGAGATCACGTTCGACAGACCCAGCCAGCCGATCACGCGGCCCGGCAGGTCCACCGGAAGGAAGTCGAGCGAGTTCATCAGCGCGACCCACACGAACACGGTGAGCGCGAGCGGCGCGATGAACGTACGGTTGCCGTGAACGATGGCCTTCGATTGGTCTTCGACCATCTCGACGAGCATCTCGATCGCGCACTGGAAGCGGCCCGGTACGCCCGGCGTCGCCTTGCGGGCGGCCAGACGCAGCAGGACGATCGTCACGATGCCGCACACGATCGACCAGAACAGCGTGTCGAGATTCCAGACGTGGATGTCGAAAATCGACGTCTGATGCGAGGTGGAAAAATTCTGCAAGTGGTGCGCAATGTACTCGGACGGATCCGGACTGCGCGTGCCTTCGCTAGCTGCCATATCGTTAATGCCACCCAAATTGTCGAAAATCGTTTTGCCTGTTCCGCAACACGCTATTGCGGGAACGGGCCCGTGCGATTTCGTGTCGAAAACCGCACGCTGCTCGTTTCTTACCGCCAGGCCAGCGCGATCCAGTACGTCTTCAGCACGACGAGGTAGGTGACGAGGAGCGCCGGCCAGTGCACGCCGGCATAGCCGTACGCCACTGCGGCGAACATGCCGATCGTCACGCCGAGCTTCAGCGCTTCGCCGGCCACCCAGCTCATCACGGTGGCCGAGCCACCTGCCTTCAGTCGTGCCACGAACAACGCGCTTGGCACCCAGCCGATCGCCCCGCCCAGAAACGCGGATTGCGCAGCGGCGCCCGGCGACTTTGAAAACAGCCACCACGCCAGCGTTGCAACCAGGGACAGTGCCACCTGCGCGATCACCACTTTGTACGGGGTCACGCGCGACGGCTTGCTCACGTTCGGGCCGAAGAGCTTCTCGGCCTCCGCCCGTGTGAGCGGAACGATGTTGTTATCTTGCTGCTCGACATCCCAGTCGTCGTCGGATTCGCGCCGCTCGCCGGCCGCTGAAGCGGTGCGTTGCGCGCAGTGATCATCGTGCCTATCGTTCGGCGCCTGACCCGCCATCGCAGTCTTCCGCAAAATCCTGAAACCGGCCCCAAGCTTTCCGAAAGCTTTCAGGGGTGCCGAGCTAACAAATCCGGGCGATTGTAAGCGATAGTTGCAACTGATTCAAGGCTTTAGACGCGACAAAAACCGGCGTGAAACGACGCGTCATGATGCGAGAAAACGCGCGATTCCGGGACGTACGATGACAGTTGTAAGGTCAACTTTTGCATCGTCATCGGTCGAAGAAAATGTGTGGTAATGCGATCGTCGCGGCGATCCGCACAGGCGTGCGGCGGGAGACGTCGATGGTCGAACGGCCGGCGTTTGTCGCCGTCGCGATGCGGTGGAAAGCGTGGCACACGATCGAACGGGTGAAGCGTGCGTCGCCGGACGCGAAAATTTGCCGTGAAGCTGCATTGCGGACTGCTCGGCCGGATTCGCGAATTCGAAGATCCGCGCGCATCGGTTGCAGTCGCACCACAGCCGATTCACTGTGCCCGCCCCACCCCGCCGTGTCCGCCCGCATCCTTCGCGCGCCGCGCGCGCCGGCACAGCGCAAGCTGTGCATCGTCACCGCGAGACCAGCCGATATCCTGTGCAGCGATCGTCAGAGATGCGCGAGCAGCCATGCGCCGAGCACGGCGCTCACGAGCGCGAACGGAATCGACACGAGATGGAACGGCAGCCACATGCGCGGCTCCTTCGCGAGACGAACCGCGATCAGATTCGCGAGCGAGCCGATCGCGAATCCGAAGCCGCCGACCGATACGCCGAACGCGAGCGCACGCCAGTCGTGCGTGAACTCCGACAGCAGGATCGCGGCCGGCACGTTGCTGATGCCTTGCGACAGGATCGCGCCCGCCGCGAACACGTGCAGCGGCGAATCGAGCCGCGCGTGCGCGATCGCGTCGTGTATCCACGGCAGCGCCGCGGCCGTGCGCAGCACGACGAACATCAGCACGAAAATCAGCAGCAGCAGCCAGTCGATCTTCAGGACTGCCTTGCGTTGAACGGCGAGCAGCACGATCGTCACCGCGATCAGCGCCGGCAGCGGATGATGCGCGTCGGCCAGCAGCACGAATGCGGCGAACAGCACGGCCGCGACCAGCGCGTGCGTGCGGTGCACGTCGACGCCCGCGACGTCGCCGGACAAATCGAGCGGTTTCGCGCGAAACGCGCATGCAGTCAGCGCGAGCAGCAGCACCATCAGCGCGACGGCGAGCGGCCCGAGCGTCACGACGAAGCGGCCGAACGACACGCCGCTCAACTGCCACAGAAAAAGATTCTGCGGATTGCCGAGCGGCGTCGCGATCGATCCCGCATTGACGGCCAGCGCGACCACGATCACGAGGCGCCGGAACGGCAGCGGCGTCAGTTCGCGCAACGACACCATCAGCGGCACGACGACGAACAGCGCGACGTCGTTCGTCAGCCACATCGAGAGCACGGCCGCGAACACCACGAGCAGCATCGCGAGCCCGCGCTCGGAACGCACGTGATGCACGATCCGGTGCGCGAGCCACATCAGGCAGCCCGACAGTTCCAGCGCCTTCGTCAGCATCAGCAGGCCCGCGAGCGTCGCGACCGTCTGCCAGTCGACGCGCTCGGCCAGAACGCGAATCGGTTGCGGACGCAACCATTCCAGCACGATCAGGCCGAGCGCCAGCACGGACAGCACGGGCTCCTGTGCAAGCCAGCCGAGCCACCGGCGCGACGCCGGCGCGCCCGTGTCGTTAATCGACATGCTCGCGTTATTCCTCGGCCGCGACGTTGCCGCGCAGGCGCACGAGAATGCCTTCGAGTGCATCGAGGTTGCCGAAGTCGATCGTCACCTGCCCTCGCCCGCGACGGCCCAGCTTGATCTTCACCGTCGACGCCAGCAGATCCGACAACTCCTCTTCGAGACGACGCGTATCGCGGCCGCCGTCGTCCTTCGCGCGCGCCTTTACGGCAGGCGCTTCCTTCGTCGTCTGTGCGACGAGCTTCTCGGTCTCGCGCACCGACATCCGCTTGTTGACGACCTGATGCGCGAGCGTGATCTGCGTCGCCGCATCGACCGCGAGCAGCGCACGCGCGTGGCCCATGTCCAGATCGCCCGCGAGCAACATCGTCTGCACGGGCGCCGCGAGGTTCAGCAGACGCAGCAGGTTCGACACCGCGCTGCGCGAACGGCCCACCGACTCGGCCGCCTGCTCGTGCGTGAAACCGAACTCGTCGAGCAGCCGCTGAATGCCGTGCGCCTCTTCAAGCGGATTCAGATCCTCGCGCTGGATGTTCTCGATCAGCGCCATCGCCGCCGCAGCTTGATCGGACACCTCCTTCACGAGCACCGGCACTTCCTCGAGGCCCGCGAGACGCGCGGCGCGGAAACGTCGCTCGCCCGCGATGATCTCGTATTTGTCTGACGAAATGGGGCGTACCAGGATCGGCTGCATCACGCCCTGGGCGCGAATGCTGGCCGCGAGCTCCTGCAGGCTGCCTTCGTCCATCCGCGTGCGCGGCTGGTATTTGCCGGCCTGCAGCTTGCCGAGCGCGAGCGTGTTCGGCGCCCCTTCGATCTTCACCGCTTCGGTGATGTCGGCGCTGCCGCCGAGCAGCGCTTCGAGGCCACGTCCCAAGCCCTTCTTCTTCGGTACGGCGTTCATGTCTTTCTTCCTCGCTTCGCTCATGTCCGGTTACGATGCCTCGAACGCGCGCACGCGCTCGATCATCTCTGCACCGAACTGGAGATAGGCCTGCGCACCGCGCGAGCTGCGGTCGAACACGACGCCCGGCAGCCCATAGCTCGGCGCTTCCGCGAGGCGCACGTTACGCGGAATCACCGCGTCGAACACCTTGTCGCCGAAGTGCGCTTTCAGTTGATCGGAGACCTGCTGCTGCAGCGTGATGCGCGGATCGAACATCACACGCAGCAAGCCGATGATCTTCAGGTCGCGATTCATGTTCGCGTGCACCTGCTTGATCGTGTTGACGAGATCCGAGAGCCCTTCGAGCGCGAAGTACTCGCACTGCATCGGGATCACGACGCCGTGCGCTGCGCACAGGCCGTTCAGCGTCAGCAACGACAGCGTCGGCGGACAGTCGATCAGCACGAAGTCGTAATCGTCCTCGACGCGCTCGAGCGCCGCCTTCAGCTGGCGCTCGCGGTTCTCGATACCGATCAGCTCGATCTCCGCACCGGACAGCTCGCGGTTCGCCGGCAGCACGTCGTACGTGACGGCTTCGGGGCGGATGCGCGCGTCGGCCACCGACACGCCGTCGACCAGCACTTCGTACACCGTCGCTTCGCATGCGGCCTTGTCGATCCCGCTGCCCATCGTCGCGTTGCCCTGCGGGTCGAGATCGATCAGCAGGACTCGTTGCTCCTGCGCTGCAAGGCTTGCGGCGAGATTGACCGATGTCGTCGTCTTGCCGACGCCCCCCTTCTGGTTCGCAACGCAGAAGATCTTTGCCATCGTTGGTGTGTTCCTCTTACCTTCAAACATTCGGCGCGCCGTTCGCGCGCCGTCAAATCGCCTCGTCGACGGCCACCTCGATCAGATGCCGTTCGGCATCGAGCATCGGAACCGCCAGACGCATCGTCTGCTTCACGCGGCTGCCTTCGGGCAGCCGCGCAATCTCGTCGTCCGGATGCACGCCCTTCATCGCCCAGATCGAACCGCCCGGCGCAACGAGATGCCGAGCAAGTTTAACGAAGTCGGACAGGTCCGCGAAGGCGCGCGACACGATGATGTCGAATTTTTCCGGCACCTCGACGCCGGGCCGCAGCGATTCGACGCGCCCCGTGACCACCGACAAATTCGTGAGCCTCAGTTCCGCACGCGTTTGCGTCTGGAACGCGGACTTCTTCTGCACGATGTCGTTCAGCGTTACCTGCCAGTCCGGCTCGACGATCGCGAGCACGATGCCCGGCAAGCCGCCGCCCGAGCCGACGTCGAGCGCGCGTGCCGACGCGCGGCCGTGCAGATGCGGCACGATCGACAGCGAATCGAGGATGTGCTGGATCAGCATCTGCTGCGGATCGCGAATCGCGGTCAGGTTGTAGACCGCGTTCCACTTGCCCAGCAGCGCGACGTAGTCGAGCAGCCGGTTGCGTTGCGTATCGGATAGCGCGACGTCGAGCGACGCCGCGCCGTCGACGAGCATCCGTTCAAGTACGTCCCGATTAACCGCCGGCGCGCGACGCGCCGTCATTGTTGCGTCGGGACGGCGCCGTCCCCCTGCTCGGCAGCCGATGCGGCCGCGCCGTTACGGCGGCCCAGCCCGCGCCGCTTCAAGTGCACCATCAGCAGCGAAATGGCCGCCGGCGTGACGCCGGAGATGCGCGATGCCTGCCCGATCGTTTCAGGCCGGAACTGATTGAGCTTCTGGCTGACCTCGAACGACAAGCCGCGCACTTCGCGATAGTCGATCCCGTCCGGCAGACGCGTGTTCTCGTTCGCGTCGTTGCGCTCGATCTCGGTCGCCTGGCGTTCGATATAGCCCTGATACTTGATGCCGATCTCTACCTGCTCCTTGATCTGCGCGAGCAGGACCGGATCGTCGGCCAGCGGCTCCGCCGGCCCGCACTCGCCGCCCTTCAGCCCGCAGACACCGTCGTAGTCGACGCCCGGACGCCGCAGCAGCTCCGCCAGGCTGTATTCGTGGTCGATCGGCTTGCCGAGCAATGCGGTCGCCTCTTCCGGCGGCAGCGTCTTCGGCGTCACCCAGGTCGTTTTCAGTCGCTCGGTTTCACGTGAAACAGCGTCGCGCTTCCGGCAGAAGGCGTCCCAGCGCACGTCGTCGACGAGGCCCAGCTCGCGGCCGATCTCGGTCAGACGCATGTCCGCGTTGTCTTCGCGAAGGCTCAGGCGGTATTCGGCACGGCTCGTGAACATCCGGTACGGCTCGGCGACGCCGCGCGTGACGAGATCGTCGACCAGCACGCCCAGATACGCCTGATCGCGACGCGGGCACCATGCGTCCTTTTCCTGCACGTAGCGGCCCGCGTTGACGCCTGCGAGCAGGCCCTGCGCAGCCGCCTCTTCGTAGCCTGTCGTCCCGTTGATCTGGCCCGCAAAGAACAATCCGTTGATCGCCTTCGTCTCCAGCGACGCCTTCAGCGCGCGCGGATCGAAGTAGTCATACTCGATCGCATAGCCGGGCCGCAGGATATGCGCCTGTTCGAGGCCGCGCATCGAATGCACGAGCTCGAGCTGCACGTCGAACGGCAGGCTCGTCGAAATCCCGTTCGGGTAGAACTCGTTGGTCGTCAGCCCTTCCGGCTCGAGGAAGATCTGGTGCGATTCCTTCGACGCGAATCGATGAATCTTGTCCTCGATCGATGGGCAGTAGCGCGGCCCCACGCCTTCGATCACGCCCGTGTACATCGGCGAACGGTCGAGGCCGCCGCGAATGATGTCGTGCGTGCGCTCGTTCGTGTGCGTGACCCAGCACGGCAGCTGCTGCGGATGCTGCTCGGCACGGCCGAGGAACGAGAACACCGGAATCGGATCGAGATCGCCCGGCTGCTCTTCGAGCTTCGAGAAATCGATCGTGCGGCCGTCGATACGCGGCGGCGTTCCGGTCTTCAGCCGCCCTTGCGGCAGCTTCAGCTCCTTCAAGCGCGCAGACAGCGACACGGCGGCCGGGTCGCCCGCGCGACCGGCCGTATAGTTGTTCAGGCCGACGTGGATCTTGCCGTCCAGGAATGTACCGGCCGTCAGCACGACCGCGCGCGCGCGGAACCGGATGCCGATTTGCGTGACAGCGCCGACCACGCGATCGCCCTCGACCATCAGGTCGTCGACCGCCTGCTGGAACAGCCACAGATTGGGCTGATTCTCGAGGCGGCGACGGATCGCCGCCTTGTACAGGATGCGGTCCGCCTGGGCGCGTGTCGCGCGTACGGCCGGGCCTTTCGACGAATTGAGGATCCGGAACTGGATCCCCGCTTCGTCGGTGGCGGCCGCCATCGCGCCGCCCAGCGCATCGACTTCCTTGACCAGATGGCCCTTGCCGATGCCGCCGATCGACGGATTGCAGCTCATCTGCCCGAGCGTTTCGATGTTGTGGGTCAGCAGCAGCGTCTTCGCGCCCATTCGGGCGGACGCCAACGCGGCTTCCGTGCCGGCATGACCGCCGCCGACGACGATGACGTCAAATTCTGTGGGATAAAGCATGGTGGATTCCGTACGCAGAACCGCGCACGAACCTATCTGAGAAATGTATGGGGCGAATTATAGCGGGTTCGCTTTTCGCCCGAAGGCCGTCCGAATGGTAGGGTCCGTACGTTTCAACGATTTTTTCGTCGATGCGCCTGGAAAACCGTGTCGCTGCGGCGGATCACGGCAGCCCGGCGAGCCGCTCGCTGCTTCACAGCGTCCGCGCTCGATCGCCCTGAAGTTGTCCCCAACCCGATCCTGCTTTTGTGCCTGCCCTTCCCCACGTCGCCCGACCGCAAACAAAAACGGCGTGTTTCACGTGAAACACGCCGTTCGTTTCCCGCTGCCAGCGGTTCGATCAGGCCGTCTTCCTTGCGAGCCCCAGGTACGTTTCGATCACGCGCGGATTCTGTGCAAGTTCGGACGCCGGCCCTTCAAGCGAAAATTCGCCGGTTTCCAGCACGTAGCCGTAATCCGAAATCTGCAGCGCCGCACGCGCGTTCTGCTCGATCAGCAGCGTCGCGACGCCTGTGCCGCGCAACGCGCTGATGATATGAAAGATCTCCTTCACGATCAGCGGCGCAAGCCCGAGGCTCGGCTCGTCGAGCATCAGCAGGTCCGGCTTGCCCATCAGCGCGCGCCCGACCGCGAGCATCTGCCGCTCGCCGCCCGACAGCGTACCGGCCGCCTGCCTGCGCCGCTCCTTCAATCGCGGAAACAGCGCGAACACCGGGTCGAGCTGGTCGAGAAAGTTCGCGTCGCCGGCCTGCTTGCGGCGATAGGCGCCGAGCACGAGGTTGTCTTCCACCGTCATCGTGCCGAACAGCTCGCGCTTCTCCGGCACGAGGCACATCCCGCGCGCGACACGCTGCTCGACCGGCAGCGCGCCGACGTCCCCGCCGCGATAGAGGACCGCACCGGACGCATGGCCGGTCACCGGTAGCGCGCCCATGATCGCGTTCAGCAGCGTCGATTTTCCGGCGCCGTTCGGGCCGATCACGCTGACGATCTGGCCCGCCCCGACCTTGATCGCCGCGCCGTGCAGCGCCTCCACCTTGCCGTACCGGACCGCCAGCCCGCGCACTTCGAGAATCGGCATCGTCGTGTCCGTCATCACTCCACCCCGCCCAGATACGCTTCAAGTACCGCCGGATCCTGCTGCACGTCCTGCGGCAGCCCTTCGGCGATGCGCGTGCCGAATTCCATGACGACGAGCCGGTCGGTCAGGTTCATCACGAAGTCCATGTCGTGTTCGACGAGCAACACGCTCATGCCTTCGGCCTTCAGCCGGCGCAGCAACTCGGCGAGCTGCTGCTTTTCCCGGTAACGCAGGCCGGCCGCCGGCTCGTCGAGCAGCAGCAGCGTCGGGTCGCAGCACAGCGCGCGCGCGATTTCGAGAATTCGCTGTTGACCAAGCGCGAGGCTCCCCGCTTCTTCGTACATATGCTGTTCGAGGCCCACACGGCGGATCTGCCGCGCAGCCTCGGCGAGCAGCTGCGCTTCCTCGTGCGCATTGAGCCGCGCAATGCTGCGCCATACGCCCGTATGCCCGCGCAGATGGGCGCCGATCGCGACGTTCTCGAGCACCGTCATTCCGGGCAGCAGTTTCACGTGCTGGAACGTGCGGCCGATCCCGCGCTGCACGATCTGTCGCGACGTGAGTCCGTCGATCCGTTCGCCGCGGAACGTGATCGTGCCGCCGGTCGGCTGCAGCACGCCGGTCACGAGGTTGAACGTCGTCGACTTGCCGGCGCCGTTCGGGCCGATCAGCCCAACGATCTGCCCCGCTTTCACGTCGAAGCTGACGTCGTTGACGGCCACGAGCCCACCGAATTGCTTGCGTGCGTTGTCGACGACGAGCAGCGGCTCGCCGGCCACCGGTTTCGCGCGCTGCGGCAGCGGATCGGCGTGCTCGGGCACGTGCGCACGCGGCCCGCGCGGGAACAGTCGGGCGACGAACGGCCACACGCCCTGCCGCGCATACTGCAGCAGCAGCACCATCAGTACGCCGAACACGATGATTTCGAAGTTGCCTTCGGAACCGAGCAGCTTCGGCAGCAGCGTCTGCAGGTAGTCCTGCAGCACGGTGAGGATCGCCGCGCCGAGCACGGCGCCCCAGACATGCGACACGCCGCCGACGACCGCCATGAACAGGAATTCGATGCCGTGGTTCAGCCCGAACGGCGTCGGGTTCACGGCCCGCTGCAGATGCGCGTACAGAAAGCCGGACACCGCGGCGAGCACCGCCGCGTAGACGAAGATCACGACGCGCATCCACGCCGTGTTCACGCCCATCGCCTCGGCCATCACGCCGCCGCCGCGCAGCGCGCGAATCGCGCGCCCTGGCCGGCTGTTCAGCAGGTTCTGCACCGATACGATTGCCGCGAGCACGACTGCCCAGATCAGGAAATACAGGCTGCGGCCGCTGTCGAGTTCGAGCCCGAACAGGCTCAGCGCCGGAATGCCGTTGATCCCGTCGTATTTGCCGAGCACCTCGAGATTGCCGAACAGATAGAACAGCGCGAGGCCCCACGCGATCGTGCCGAGCGGCAGGAAGTGTCCCGAGAGCCGCATCGTGACGGCGCCGAGCACGAGCGCGACGAGCGCCGTCAGCGCGACGCCGACGATCAGCGCAAGCCACGGCGACACGCCGTAGCGCGTGGTCAGGAATGCGGTCGCATAGGCGCCGACGCCGACGAACGCGGCCTGCCCGAAGCTCGTCATGCCGCCGACGCCCGTCAGCAGCACGAGCCCGATCGCGACGATCGCATAGAGCCCGATGTAGTTGAGCAGCGTGATCCAGTATTCGGGCACGTGCAGCGCGCCGGGCAGCACCGGCAACGCGAACAGCACGACGAGAAACGCCCAGAACGTCTTGTTGCGCAGCATCGTCTTCATCGCGTCACTCCTCTTCCTCTTCCGCATGCGGCGTCGCGAAGCTGCGCCACAGCAGCACCGGAATGATCAGCGTGAACACGATCACCTCCTTGTACGAACTCGCCCAGAACGACGAATACGATTCGAGCACACCGACCAGCAGCGAGCCGGCCGCCGCGAGCGGATAGCTGACGAGCCCGCCGATGATCGCGCCGACGAAGCCCTTCAGGCCGATCAGGAAGCCGGAGTCGTAGTAGATGGTCGTCAGCGGGCCGACGAGAATGCCGGACAGCACGCCGAGTCCGGCCGCGAACGTGAACGCGAGCCACCCCGCCTCCGTCGTGCCGATGCCGACGAGGCGCGCGCCGAGCCGGTTCACCGACGTCGCGCGCAACGCCTTGCCGGCGATCGTGCGGCCGAAGTACACGTACAGCGCCGCGATCAACACGAGCGCCGTGACGATCACGACGATGCTCTGCGCCGACACCGTCATGCTGCCGATCGACAGCGCCGCATCGGAGAACGCGTTCGTGCGCGAACCTTCGGCGCCGAACATCACGAGGCCGAGGCCGACCATCGCGAAGTGCACGGCGACCGACACGATCAGCAGCAGCAGCGTCGTGCCCTCGGCGATCGGCTGGTACACGAGCCGGTACACGAACGGCCCCATCGGCACGACGATCGCGAGCGTCAGCGCGATCTGCGCGAGCATCGGCAGCGGCTGGGCGGCAAAGCTGCGCGTCACGGCGAATACCGCGAGCGGCAGCAGCACGTAGCGGCTGCCGAGCGTCGCGAGCGTGCGGCCGAGCGGACGACGCCGCTCGCGATGCCGGATCAGCCCGCCCACTTCGAGCAGGAAGCAGGCGATGCCCATGACAAACAGCAGCCAGCAGGTCGCGGGGAATTTCTGCGCCTGCAGCGCGGCGAGCGTCAACGCGCCGTATGCGACGAACTCGCCCTGGGGAATGAAGATCACGCGCGTGACGGAAAACACCAGCACGAGCGCCAGCGACAGCAACGCGTAAATGGCGCCGGTCGTGATGCCGTCTTGCGCGAGGATCGCCGCAATCGAAAGATCCATACGTATCGTGTATCGAGAATGCTGCGGAGAAACGGCGACGGGGACGGCGCGCGCGTACGCGGCGACACGGCCTCACGTATCGTGGCGCCGCCCCGAAGGATTCGTGCGACGACGCGCGACGCACCCGCTCGCGCGCGACGACGGCATGCGCGGCCTGCTCGGCACGCGCACGCCGATTTCACGTGACACTTACTCGGCCTGCAACTTCCACTTGCCGTCGACGATCTGCACCATCACGCGTGCGCGCGAATCGAAGCCGTTGTGATCGGTCGGCGTCATGTTGATCACGCCGTGCGACACCGGCAGATCCTTCACGCTTTCCAGCGACGCGCGCAGCGCCTCGCGGAAGGCCTCGGTGCCCGGCTGCCCCTTCTTCAGCGCTTCCGGAATCGCGCGCTGCAGCAGCAGCCCCGCGTCCCACGCGTGGCCGCCGAAGGTCGACAGCGAACCGGCGCCGTACGCCTTCTCGTAGGCGGCCTTGTACGCGAGCGCGGGCTTCTTCACCGGGTTCGAATCGGGCAGCTGATCGGTCACGAGCACCGGACCGGCCGGCAGGAGCTCGCCGTCGCAATCCTTGCCGCATACGCGCAGGAAGTCGTTGTTCGCGACGCCGTGCGTCTGATACACCTTGCCCTTGTAGCCGCGCTCCTTCAGCGTCTTCGCCGGCAGCGCCGCCGGCGTGCCGGAGCCGGCGATCAGCACCGCGTCCGGGTTCGAGCCGACCAGCTTCAGCACCTGCCCCATCACCGACGCGTCGGTGCGGTTGTAGCGCTCGTTCGACACGATCTTGATGCCGTTCTTCTGGGCGGCCGCGCTGAACGTGTTGTACCAGCTGTCGCCGTACGCGTCGGCGAAGCCGATGAAGCCGACCGTCTTCACGCCGTGCTTGGCCATGTAGCCGGCGATCGCATCGGCCATCAGCTGGTCGTTCTGCGGCACCTTGAACATCCACGCGCGCTTCGCGTCCATCGGCGAGATGATCTGCGCGCTCGCGGCGAGCGAAATGGTCGGCGTCTTCGCCTGCGACACGGGGTCGAGCATGGCGAGCGAGTTCGGCGTGACCGACGAACCGATGATCGCGTCGACATGATCCTCGTCGATCAGCTTGCGCGCGTTCTGCACGGCGCGGCTCGTGTCGGATGCGTCGTCGAGCACGATGTACTGCACGCTCTTGCCGGCGATCTCCTTCGGCAGCAGCGCGATCGTGTTCTTTTCCGGAATCCCGAGCGACGCGGCCGGCCCCGTCGCCGACAGCGTCACGCCGATCTTCACCTGCGCCGACGCCGTCGCGGCCGCGCATGCGAGGCCCGCGGCAAGCAAAGCCTCCATCCATCGATTCATCTTCATTTTCGTTGTCTCCAAACGCTGCTCGAAAAATCCGCGGGCCGCTCGGGCGACTCCCGGCCTCAAACAAGTTAATAATTTAACTATCTCGCATTGCGGTGCCTACACTCGTTTTCCCGCGAAAAACCGTGTGCACCGCGAGCCCGGCAACATCGCGCGGATCGGCCTGAAAACGACGCACGACGCCCGTTACCGTGCGCGAGCGCAATGTCGTCAGGATGAAGCAGCGCGAAATATGGGAAAAGGATCGGTGCGAATGCAACGACGGACCAACTGTCCGGAACAGGAAAACGACGGCTCACGCTCATGCGGGACGGCACCCCGAGAAAGCGCCACGCGATGCCGGGCCGGACCGCGCGAGTTCGGCGCCTGCCGACGCGCGCGACGCCGTGCGGCCCAGGCGCGGCCACGTGCGCGGCTCGGC
>NZ_KV786638.1:0-4712 GCF_001806955.1 Burkholderia sp. HMSC10F09 | reverse complement strand
GCGGCTCGACCGGCGCGCGCGGCGCGACAATGTCGCCGCCGCGTTCGCGGTCTGCGGCGATGTCGCGGGCCGCCACGTCGCGCTCGTCGACGACGTGATGACATCCGGCGCGACGCTCGCGGCGAGCGCCCACGCGCTGAAGGCCGCGGGCGCCGCGCGCGTGACGAATCTGGTCGCGTTGCGCACGGCGCGAGATTGATTGGATTGCAGATACGAATGCCGCCCGCCTCACGCGCGGGCGGCCCGTGATGAACCGGCCGTACGGCGCGGGCGTGCGCGCCCAGGCCGTACGGCACAGCCGAACCCGAACATGTTCAACGTCGTCCTCGTCGCTCCCGAAATTCCGCCGAACACCGGCAACGTGATCCGTCTGTGCGCCAATACGGGCGCGCGCCTGCATCTGATCGAGCCGCTCGGCTTCCCGCTCGACGACGCGAAAATGCGCCGCGCGGGGCTCGACTATCACGAATACGCGCAGATGCGCGTACACCGCGACTGGGACGCGTTCGTCGCGACCGAATCGCCCGCTCCCGCGCGGATCTTCGCGTTCACGACGCGCGGCTCGAGCCGCTTCCACGATCGCGCATTCCTGCCGGGCGACTGGTTCGTGTTCGGTTCGGAAACGCGCGGGCTGCCGGCCGAGCTGCTCGAGCGCTTCCCCGCCGAGCAGCGCGTGCGGCTGCCGATGCGGCCGGGCAACCGCAGCATGAACCTGTCGAATACGGTCGCCGTGGTCGTGTTCGAAGCTTGGCGCCAGGCCGGCTTCGAAGGCGGCGCATGACGCGGCACGCGCGCGGGCGCCGTTACGCGCGTGCGAGCCGTGCGCGATACAGGTCGTAAATGTCGGGAGAAAAGCACGCGAATATCACACGCGTGATGCCGGGCGCCTGCGGCAGCATCTCGACGACCGTGCCGACCGCGATGTCGACCGCGCGGTCCGCCGGATAGCGGTAGATGCCGCAGCTGATCGCCGGAAACGCGATCGACACGGCACCCGCTTCGTCGGCCAGCTCGATCGCGCGCCGGTAGCACGATGCGAGCAGACGCGGCTCGCCGCGATCGCCGCCGTGCCATACGGGCCCGACCGCGTGGATCACGTAGCGCGCCGGCAGCCGATGTCCGCGCGTGAGTTTCGCATCGCCGGTATCGCAGCCGCCGAGCGTGCGGCATTCGGCGAGCAGGCCCGGGCCGGCCGCCCGATGGATGGCGCCGTCGACGCCGCCGCCACCGAGCAGCGAGCCGTTCGCGGCATTGACGATCGCGTCGACCTCGAGCGTCGTGATGTCGACGCATTGCGCGTCGAGCGTGGTGGAACCGATCTGCAGCATGACACCCTCCCGAAAACGCCGGAGACGGTTCAAGCGTAGTGCGCATTCGCACGCCCCGCGCGAATGCGCACGGCGTGCGTTGCGCCGTAGCCTTACTCGGCGCGCGCGTCCCGCCGCAGCAGCCCGCTGACCGCGTCGCGCGGCGCGACGCCGTCGAACAGCACACCGCACACGGCTTCGGTGATCGGCATTTCGATCGACTGCGCACGCGCGAGCGCGAGCACGGCCTGCGCGCAGCGTACGCCTTCGGCAACGTGGCCGAGTGCGCCGAGGATGTCGTTCAGCGAGCGCCCGGCGGCCAGCTGCAGGCCGACCGTGCGGTTGCGCGACAGGTCGCCGGTCGCGGTCAGGATCAGGTCGCCGAGCCCCGTGAGGCCCGTGAAGGTTTCGGTGCGCCCGCCGAGCGCCGCGCCGAGCCGCGACATTTCGGCGAGGCCGCGCGTGATCAGCGCCGCGCGCGCGTTCAGCCCGAGACCGAGGCCGTCCGCGATGCCGGTCGCGATCGCAAGCACGTTCTTCACCGCGCCGCCGACCTCGACACCGATCACGTCGTCGCCTGTATAGATGCGCATCGCCCCGTGGTGGAACGCGGCCAGCGTGCGGTCGCGACACGCGGCCGACGCACTCGCGACCGTCAGCGCGACCGGCAGCCCCTGCCCGACCTCGCGCGCGAAGCTCGGCCCCGACAGCACGCCGTTGCTGAGCTGCTCGGGCAGTTCGGCCGCGATCACCTGATGCGGCAGCAGATGCGTGTCGGCCTCGAAGCCCTTGCACACCCACACGATGTGCGCCGGCACGCAGCCGGCATCGCGCATCGCGCGGCACAGCGTGCGCAGCCCCGCGACCGGCGCGGCGATCACGCATAGCGCGTCGTCCGCGGCGCCGTGCGCGAGCGCGGCGCCGAAATCGGCGTCGTAGCGCAGCGCGTCGGGCAGCGCGATGCCGTCCAGATAGCGGGAATTTTCGTGCCGGGCCTGCAGCCCGGCGATCAGCGCGGCGTCGCGCGCCCAGAGAAGCGTGTCGTGCCGCGCGGCCAGATGGCCCGCGAGCGCGGTGCCCCAGGCGCCGGCGCCGAGGACGGCTACTTTCATACCCAGCACCGGTCGGTCGTGGCGTGTCAGTTCAGCGCGGTGCCGTTCGGTGCGCCTGCGGCGCCGGCCTGCTGCTGCTGAAGCTGGGCGAGACGCTGCTCGTACAGCGCCTGGAAGTTGATCTCCGCGAGGTGGATCGGCGGGAAGCCCGCACGCGTGATCGCGTCGGCGATGTTCGAACGCAGATACGGGAACAGGATCGTCGGGCAGGCGATGCCGACGAGCGGATCGAGCTGTTCGTCCGGGATGTTGCGAATGTCGAAAATGCCGGCCTGCTTCGCTTCGATCAGGAACGCGACCTTGTCCTTCACCTTCGCGGTGACGGTACCCGAGACGACGACTTCGAACACGCTCTCCGCCAGGCGCTCGGCCTTCACGTCGACTTCGACTTCGACGGACGGCATGTCCTGCTCGAGGAAGATCGCCGGCGAATTCGGCTGCTCGAGCGACATACCCTTCAGGTAGACGCGCTGGATATTGAAGAACGGTTGGTTTTCGACGTCGGACATGGTGTTTCCCTAAAAGTGGTAACGGGCCGCACGGCGCATGCCGGCAGCCCCGGATGGATCCTGCGCGGGCCGCGGCGCAGCCGGCGGCCATTCTGCCCTAATCAGGCCGCTTGCAGAAGCGGCACGAGGCCGCCTTCGCGGTCGAGCTTCGACAGATCGTCGTAACCGCCGACATGCGTCTCGCCGATGTAGATCTGCGGCACCGTGCGGCGTCCCGTGCGGGCCATCATTTCCTCGCGGCGCGCCGGATCGCGGTCGATCAGCACCTTCTCGATCTGCTCGACGCCGCGCAGTTTCAGCAGGCGCTCGGCCTGCATGCAATACGGACACACTTGCGTGCTGTACATCAGAACCTTGTTCACTTCGCCACTCCTTGTTTGACGACCGGCATGCCGGCCTGCTGCCAGGCGGCGACGCCGCCGTCGAGCACATGCACTTCGGCGTAGCCCGCCGCCTGCACTTCGCGCGCGGCCTTCTGCGACTGCTGGCCGTTCTGGCAGACGAGCAGCACCGGCGTGCTCTTGTTCTTCGCCACTTGCGCAATTTTCGCGCCGAGCTCGCCGGCCGCGACCTGGCGCGCGGACGGCAGGTGGCCCGCCGCGAATTCGGCCGGCGCGCGCAGGTCGATCACGACCGCGTTGCGGCGGTTGATGAGCTGCGTCGCCTCGGCAGCCGACACCCCGCCGCGGCCGCGGCGCAGCGCGGGCCACGCGAGCAGGCCGCCCGAGACGAGCAGGATCGCGATGAGGGCCAGGTTCGTGTAATCGGTAAAGAACGTCACGGAATTCCGCCGAAAAAAGAGAAATCGGAAAAGGGCAATCCCGCCATTATAAAATAACCGTCTTGCGCGATGGCGGACCCGGCTGCGGGCCCCGCGCGACGCGCACCGCTTCCTTCATTACCGACCGCAAGATCCATGTACAAACTCGTTCTCATCCGCCACGGCGAATCGACGTGGAACAAGGAAAACCGCTTCACCGGCTGGGTCGACGTCGACCTCACCGAACAGGGTCGCAACGAGGCCTATCAGGCCGGCGAACTGCTCAAGGAAGCCGGCTACACGTTCGACATCGCGTATACGTCGGTGCTCAAGCGCGCGATCCGCACGCTGTGGCACGTGCAGGACCGGATGGATCTCATGTATCTGCCGGTCGTCCATTCGTGGCGGCTGAACGAGCGCCACTACGGTGCGCTGTCGGGCCTGAACAAGGCCGAAACGGCCGCGAAGTTCGGCGACGACCAAGTGCTCGTCTGGCGCCGCAGCTACGACACGCCGCCGCCCGCGCTCGAACCGACCGACGAGCGCGCGCCGTACAACGATCCGCGCTACGCGAAGGTGCCGCGCGAGCAGCTGCCGCTCACCGAGTGCCTCAAGGACACGGTCGCCCGCGTGCTGCCGCTCTGGAACGAGTCGATCGCGCCGGCGATCCGTGCGGGCAAGCAGGTGCTGATCGCCGCGCACGGCAACTCGCTGCGCGCGCTCATCAAGTACCTCGACGGCATCTCGGACAGCGACATCGTCGGCCTGAACATCCCGAACGGCGTGCCCCTCGTCTACGAACTCGACGAGAACCTCAAGCCGATCAAGCACTATTACCTCGGCGACCAGGAAGCGATCGCGAAGGCGCAAGCCGCGGTCGCGAAGCAGGGCAAGGCGGGCTGACGCCCGTCGCGTCGCGCCGGCCTCCCCGGCGCGGCGTGTCACGGCCGCGCGAACCTTCGCGGGCCGCGCGCTGTCGAATCCGCTTTCGAAGCCGTCGCGCGCGCTGCCCGTGCGCGCGGCC
>NZ_KV786637.1:0-2731 GCF_001806955.1 Burkholderia sp. HMSC10F09 | reverse complement strand
GGTCCGCGCGGCCGATACGATCACTACGTCCGTCATTTTCCATTCCTCCGAGCCCGCGCGACACGGCGCGTCGCTGCCGACCCTGTTAAAAAAACTGCGGTGCGTCGGACAGCGTGCGCCGCTGTCCGGCTTTCGTCAATCGCGCTGCAATACGTAACGGCCGGGCGCCGGTTCGATCACCGGGAACTGCGCGGAGCCGAGCTCGGCCGGCGCCGCCACCTTGCGGCCGCCGTACTGGTCGAGCCATTCGATCCAGGTCGGCCACCAGCTGCCCGGATGCTCGATCGCGCCGGCGAACCAGTCGTCGGCGGCGCTCGGCAGGTCGTCGTCGTTCACCCAGTAGCTGCGCTTTTTCTTCGCGGGCGGATTGATCACGCCGGCGATGTGGCCCGAGGCGCCGAGCACGAACTTCAGCGGGCCCGTCAGGATCGACGTCGACGCATAGGCCGTCTGCCACGGCACGATGTGATCCTCGCGCGACCCGTAGATGAAGGTCGGCACGTCGATGCGCGACAGATCGACCGGCTCGCCGCAGACGGTCAGCGCGCCCGGCTCGCGCAGCTTGTTCTCGAGATACGTATTGCGCAGGTACCACGCGTACATCGGCCCCGGCAGGCTCGTCGAATCGCTGTTCCAGTACAGCAGGTCGAACGGCGCCGGCGTGCGGCCCTTCAGGTAGTTGTCGACGACGTAGTTCCAGACGAGATCGTTCGGGCGCAGGAACGAGAACGTGTTCGCGAATTCGACGCCGCGCATCAACCCGGGCGGCGTCCCGCTCTTGCCGCCGATCGTCTGCTCGCGCATCTGCACGTGCGCCTCGTCGACGAACACGTCGAGCACGCCCGTATCGGAGAAGTCGAGCATCGCGGTGAGCAGCGTCATCGACGCGGCCGGATGTTCGCCGCGCGCAGCGAGCACCGCGAGCGCGGTCGCGAGCATCGTGCCGCCGACGCAGAAGCCGAGCGTATTGATCTGTTCGCGTCCGCTCACCTGCTGCACCGCGTCGATCGCGGCGAGCAGCCCTTCGTTCATGTAGTCGTCCCACGTCTTGTGCGCGACCGACGCATCGGCATTGCGCCACGACACGAGAAACACCTGATGGCCGCTCGACACCGCGTGCGCGACGAGCGAGTTCTCCGGCTGCAGATCGAGGATGTAGAACTTGTTGATGCACGGCGGCACGATCAGCAGCGGCCGCTCGAACACCTTCGCCGTCTTCGGCGTGTACTGGATCAGCTGGATCAAGTCGTTCTCGTAGACGACCGCGCCTTCCGTGCACCCGAGGTTCTTGCCGACGACGAATTGCGATTCGTCGGTCTGCGAAATCTTGCCGCGCTGCAGATCGCCCAGCAGGTTCATCATCCCCTGCCGCAGGCTTTCGCCCTGCGTTTCGAGAATCGACTTCTGCGCATCGGGATTCAGCGCGAGGAAGTTGCTCGGCGCGGCGGCGGCCGTCCACTGCTGCACGGCGAAACGGATGCGCTCGCGCGTTTTCGGATCGGTCTCGAGCGCGTCGGCGAGTTCCTGCAGATAGCGTGCATTGAGCAGATACCACGCGGCCGCGAATGCATGGGCCGGCGATGCCTTCCATGCGTCGCCGCTGAAGCGCCGATCCTTCAGTTCGGGAGCCTCGAGCTTCGCTGCGGCCGCCTGCTGCATCAGCGCGACGCAGTCGCGCGCATAGTCGGCCTGCAGCTTCTGCAGCCGCTCGGGCGGAATCGCCGCGACCGGCAGCGTGAGCCCCGCGAACGGCGACGCCATCGCGCCGAAATCGGGCATCGACGGCATCTGGAACGGGAACGACTTCGGAAACTGGAACGTAGCGAACGGATTGACGGCGGCCGACGCAGTCGCGGCACGCGCCGGATCGGCAAAATCGCGCCATGCGTTCAGCCAAGCTTCGAACATCTGCTGCATCGGCTGCGCGGCGGAACCGAATCCCGTATTGCCCGCGGAAGTGCCCGCCGCAGCGGACGTCGACGAATTTTTCGATGCTGTCATTACCTGCCTTACCGGTGATTCGTGAGCGTCAATCGCGAAATCCTGCTCGCGCGCGGCATGCCGGCTGCGAGCCGGGCCGTCATGCCCTGGAGAGGCGTCTCCAGATTCTGCCGCAGTGCGGTATTTTTATCATTATCGTTTTCCCCATGTGAAGCCGTGCGTCAAACCACCGAACATTCGAACACCGCAATAATCGGCGGAAAACAGGCGGGACAAGGGTTTCGGGGAAACATAAAACATTTTGTCCAACGCGACTCCCGGATTTTTCAATCGGTCAAGCATACTGCCCACCATTGCCGCATCAATATCGAGATAAATCGATTGCGCGGCGCAGCAAACAAGCTGCGCACGCATCGGTCAATCGGCCAGCCAGATCGCCGCGGCCATCCTGCCCGTCACGCGGTCGCGGCGATACGAATAGAAACGCGCGCGCTCGGTGAGCGTGCATGCATCGCCGCCGCTCACGTGCACGACGCCGGCCCGCGCGACACGCACGCGCGCAAGCGCATACAGATCGGCCAGATACTTGCCCGGCGCGCCGTCGATCGCGACGAACGCACGACGGGTTTCATCATGCTCCGACTGCGTGGCCGTGTCGAGAAACGCGTCGCGCACGTCCGCACCGACTTCGAACGCGCGCGGCCCGATCGCCGGGCCGAGAAACGCATGGACGTCGGCCGCCGCGCCGCCGGCCAGCGCCGCGACGCGCGCGGCCGTCCGTTCGACGATG
>NZ_KV786636.1:19931-40528 GCF_001806955.1 Burkholderia sp. HMSC10F09 | reverse complement strand
CGACCGGACACGGCGGGCGGCGGCCGCCGTCGGCGTCGAGCGTGTCGTCGCGCTCGTCGAGCGCACGCCACAGCCCGCCCTTCACGGGCCGGAACATCCACCGCATGTAGCCCTTGCGCGCGGCGAGCTGCATCAGTTCGCCGCGATCGGGCGCGCCGTCGACGAGATGGTGCTCGGCCGGCGCGCCGCTGTCGTAGTCGCCGAATGCCTGGCGGCACGCGAGCGCTTCGGATGCCGGCGCGCCGATCTCGGTGCATGCGCGCCGCTCGATGCGTTCGAGCTCCCATGCGCCGAGCCGCCACGCGGCGTCGAGCAGCATCGCGTCGACCGCTTCGAAGGCGTGCCACGCGCTGCCGATCTGGATCGCGCAGCCCGGCACCGGGCGCGGCGGTATCGCGATGCCCGGCAGCTCGAGCGGCGTTTCGCGACGAAAGCCGTGCCAGTGCAGGATCGCGATCAGCGGCGTGTTCACGCGTGCCGCCGCCGTCACGGTCACCGCGTACAGCGGCAGCCGCATCGCGTCCATCTGCTCTTCCACGATGTCGAATAGATCCATGAAGCCTCCGTATGTGCTGGGTCGAAGAGCCTCTTGAAATTTGCGCTTGCCGATCTATTTTAGGTGTCGCTCAAGGCAGCCGCTGTTTGCGCGCTGCGTGTTTCGATCGGTGTGTCGACGAAGCGGTCACGGACGGACGAACGGTCACGCGTCGTCCGGTTGCCGTTCGACGCGCGGCTCGATCGGAAGCCCGCGACGAGCCACGCCCGCCGCCCTCTTCGCGTCGCAAGCCGACGCATCGTTCCTGCGCCGACGGCCGTGCGGCGCGCGCCCTCGCGCGTGCCGCGCTCGCGCCACGCGCCGAACGCAGCCCGATCGAACCGCGCACGTCGCTGCACCGCGCGCCGCCGCGTTCATTCCCGACGATCGAACCCGAGAGACGAACATGCTCAGCCCTCACGAATTCGCGACACTGATGCTGGTCCGTCATGCGCCCGATCAGCTCGATATGACCCGCGCCGAACTGGACACGTTGCTGGAACGCCAGCTCGTGATGCTCGAACATGCCGCCGGCGGTACGCGGCGCGCGCATCTGACCGCGCGCGGCCGCTCGCTGCTGGACGCGTTCGATCCGACGCCGCCGGCGCCCGCCCGCCGACGTCCGCCGCAGCTCGAAGTCAACGTGGCCGACGATGCGCCGCCGCCGCACGCACGCATCGCCGCGAACCCGGCCAACGACGGCGTATCGGAAAGCAGCGCGTGAGCGCGCCGCGCGCGCCGCAGGTACGGGCATAGGCACGCGGCAATATTTCCTTCAACGACTCAATTTCCAGGTCGTACCGTTTATTACAAATCGTTATTCCGTAATCGTGCGGTGCGTCTTATACTGCGAACGCGCCGTCCTCGTGCCAAGAGAAGGTGCTTTCGCCCCGGCCGCACAGCGATGCGGCCGGGGTATTTTTCGGCCTGCGGCCCGAGACGATACGCGTCCACCGGGCCCGCCTCGCCGAGCAAGCGCTCCAGGCACGTGAACGACCGCAACCGCGAGCCGCATTGCCCGGACCAGGCATGCCGCATGCTCGCGATCGGCCCATTCGACCGGTTCATTTGCCACCATGCGCACAACAACAAAGGCGACTGCGGGGATACCGGCGCCGACCTCGGGCGCGAAGCCCGTCTTCCAGCGTAGTGCCGTCTGGTTGCGGCTTGCATTCTCCGCCGTCGTGACCGTGTGCGTGCTCGTGCCCGCCGGTGCATTCGTGCTGGCCGAGCGTTATGCGGGCGACGCCGTCGCGCGGCACGAAGGCCTTGTGGCCGGCGACATCGCCGCGTCGGTCGATCGCATCCTCAACAGCCTGCGCTCGCGCCATGCCGACGCGCTCCCGCCGCTCGTCGGCCGGCCGTGCAGACAGATCTTCGCGTCGCTCGCGGAAGCCGAAACGCGGCTGCGCTATCTGCGTGCGATCGCGCTCGTCAACGGCGGCCGGCTGACCTGTTCGTCCGCCCTCGGCGCGATCGATGCGCCGCTCGACGCCTACGTGCGCGCGCCGGCAGCCACGCCGGCCGCGGACGGCATGAGCATCACGCTGCTGCCCGAGACGCCGTATCAGCGCGGCATCCCGGTGCTCGTCGCGTTTCGCGCGACCGCGCGCGATGCCGGCGTGCTGTATCTGATCGAAGGCGACTACGTCGCCGACGCGCTCGCGCACAGCGGCAGCTACGGCGCCGAAAGCGCGACGCTCTCGATCGCGGGCGCGGGCCGCCTCGATCATCGCGGCCGCTTCATTGCTGCGTCGCGCGCCGTGCGGCCGCGCGGCACCGCGATCGCGTCGCGCGCCTGGCCGTTCACGGTGTCGGTCGTTGCGTCGGCGCAATACGTGTCGCAGGTTGAGCGCCGCTATCGGCTGCTGTTCGGCACGATCGCGCTGCTCGTCGACGCGCTCGTCGTCGCCGCCTACCTGATCGCGACAGCGCCGCGCCGGCTGCTGCTGAAGGCCGTCGGCGATGCGCTGCGGCGCAATGAATTCCACGTCGTGTATCAGCCGATCGTCGAGATCGAAACGCGCCGGACCGTCGGCGTCGAAGCGCTGCTGCGCTGGCATCACCCGAAGTGGGGGGCGATCAGCCCGACCGCGTTCGTGCCGCAGGTCGAGTCGAGCGCCGTGCTGCCGCGCGTGACCGAATACGTGCTGCGCACGGCCGTGTCGGAGCTGACAGCGCTCGCGCCCGCGATGCCGCTGCGCATCGCGATCAACGTCGCGCCGAAGGATCTCGAGCGCCCGCGTTTCATGTCGATCGTCGACGAGGCAATCCGACGCCTGCCGCCCGGCTTCACGCTGGTTCTCGAAGTGACCGAGCGCGTCCTGCTCGAGAAAAATCCGCGGACGACCGCGATGTTCGCCGCATTGCGCGCGAAGGGCGTGAAGTTCGCGATCGACGACTTCGGTACGCAGCACAGCAATCTCGACATGCTGACGCGCTTCCCGTTCGACTACGTGAAGATCGACCGCCAGTTCGTCGCGCAGCTCGACGGCGGCAGCGCGCGCCTGATCGAGGGCATCGCGGCGGTCGCGCACCACTACGGACTGAAGATCGTCGCGGAAGGCGTCGAAACGGAAGAACAGCATCGCGCGCTGCATGCGGTTGGTATTCAGTATGCGCAGGGCTACCTCTATCAGCGGCCGCAACGCGCCGAGCATCTCAAGGACGGCCTCGCGCCCGCGCCGGCCTGAGCGGCGCATCGCCGCACCGCGGCACGCGGCACGCGGCACGGCGTGCGGCATGCCGCGTGCGCAGGCGCTACAATCCGCCGCCTGGGCATCCATCGCGAGCGTGCGTTTTGACGGAGTTCGAGCAGGGTTTCATCCTTACCCGACATTGGCGTGACACGTCGGCCGGCGTCGAGGTCGAGTTCTGGCTGGCGACCGAACACGGGCCACGCCGCGTGCGGCTGCGTCCGCAAGAGGCGGTCGCGTTCGTGCCGGCCGAACAGCAGCCGCTCGCCGAACGCGTGCTCGCCGGCGAGCGCGACGCCGAGCTGCGCCCGCTCGCGCTGCGCGATTTCCGGCAGCGCGCGGTGGTCGGCCTGTACTGCCGACGCTACCGGCACCTCACCGCGCTGCAGAAGCGGCTCGCGGCAGCCGGCGTCGACGTCTACGAAGCCGACGTACAGCCGCCCGACCGCTACACGATGGAGCGCTTCATCACCGCACCGGTGCGGTTTCGCGGCCGGCACGGCGATGCGCGCACGCTCGTCGACGCGGAACTGAAAGCCGCGACCGACTATCGCCCCGCGCTGCGCTGCGTGTCGCTCGACATCGAAACGAGCGTCCACGGCGATCTCTATTCGATCGCGCTCGAAGGCTGCGGACAACGACAGGTGTTCATGCTCGGGCCGCCGAACGGCGACGCGGCCCAAGCGCGCGATTTCGATCTCGACTACTGCGACGACCGCGCGACGATGCTCGCGCGCCTCAACGACTGGTTCGACGCGCACGATCCCGACGCGATCATCGGCTGGAACCTCGTGCAGTTCGATCTGCGCGTGCTGCATACGCATGCGGAGCAGCTCGGCGTGCCGCTGAAGCTCGGCCGCGGCGGCAGCGTGCTCGACTGGCGCGCGCACGGGCAGCAGCCCGATCATTTCTTCGCGGGCGCGGCCGGCCGGCTGATCCTCGACGGCATCGACATGCTGAAGTCCGCGACGTGGAGCTTCCCGTCGTTCAGCCTCGAATACGTCGCGCAGCAACTGCTCGGCGAAGGCAAGTCGATCGACAACCCGTATCAGCGGATGGACGAAATCCAGCGCCGCTTCGATCACGACAAGCCGGCGCTGGCGCGCTACAACCTGAAGGACTGCGAGCTCGTCACGCGCATTTTCGCGAAGGCCGACCTGCTGTCGTTCGCGCTCGAACGCGCGACGGTCACCGGGCTCGCGGCCGATCGCACCGGCGGCTCGGTCGCCGCGTTCACGCATCTGTATCTGCCGCGCATGCATCGGCTCGGCTACGTCGCGCCGAATCTCGGCGACGTGACCGGGCAGAACAGTCCGGGCGGCTTCGTGATGGATTCGCGGCCCGGCCTGTACGACTCGGTGCTCGTCTTCGACTACAAGAGCCTGTATCCGTCGATCATCCGCACGTTCCTGATCGATCCGGTCGGACTCATCGAGGGGCTCGCGCATCCCGACGACGACGCGTCGGTGCCCGGCTTTCTCGGCGCGCGCTTCTCGCGTACCGCGCACTGTCTGCCCGACATCGTGCGGCGCGTGTGGGAAGGCCGCGACGACGCGAAGCGCCAGCGCAACGCGCCGCTCTCGCAGGCGTTGAAGATCATCATGAACTCGTTCTACGGCGTGCTCGGCTCGACCGGCTGCCGGTTCTTCGATCCGCGTCTCGCGTCGTCGATCACGATGCGCGGCCACGAGATCATGCATCGCACGCGCGAACTGATCGAAGCGCAGGGCTTCGACGTGATCTACGGCGATACCGATTCGACCTTCGTCTGGCTCGGCCGCGCGCACGACGACGACGAAGCCGCGCGCAAGGGTCGTGCACTCGTCGCGCACGTGAACGGCTGGTGGCGCACGCACCTGCGCGAACGCTTCGGGCTCGACAGCGCGCTCGAGCTGCAATACGAACGGCATTACCGCCGCTTCCTGATGCCGACCGTGCGCGGCGCGGAAGAAGGCAGCAAGAAGCGCTATGCGGGGCTCGCGGCCGCGGCCGACGGCAGCGAAGACCTCGTGTTCAAGGGACTCGAAACGGTCCGGACCGACTGGACGCCGCTCGCGCAGCAGTTCCAGCGCGAGCTGTATCGTCGCGTGTTCCGGCGCGAGCCCTATCGGGACTTCATCCGCGACTACGTGCAGCGCACGCTCGCCGGCGAATTCGACGCGCTGCTCGTCTATCGGAAGCGCGTGCGCCGGCCGCTGCGGGAATATCAGCGCAACGTGCCGCCGCACGTGCGCGCGGCGCGGATCGCCGACGAATTCAATCAGGCCAACGGCCGGCCGCTTCAATATCAGCGCGGCGGGTGGATCAGCTACGTGATGACGACGGCCGGGCCCGAGCCGCTCGAAGCGACGCACGCGCCGATCGACTACGGGTTCTATGTGAGCCGGCAGCTGCAGCCCGTCGCCGATGCGATCCTGCCGTTTCTGCGCGACGATTTCGAACGCGTCGTGTCGGGACAAGGGCAGCTGTTTCTCGAATGAACGCGCATCCGGCCAGCTAGAATAGCGACCTGCTGCGCGTTCCGCCGCAGCCGGAGGACACCAACATGACCGCACGTCGCGGCACCGCGGTCGCCATCGCACCCGGTTACGAAAGCACTCGCCTGTCGAAAGCCCGCAAAACGTTCAATGCGCTCGTCGAGCAAATCGACAAGCGACGCGAACGTCTCGCTGCGTGGGAAGCCGTGATGCCGGCGTTCCAGAAAAAGTTCGTCGACGGATTGCTGCCGCTCGAACGGACGTCGACCGCGCTGCGGACCAGGCTCGTCCATTTGCTCGACGACGCCTTTCTGAAAAAAGGACTGAGCAAGGCCGAGCAACGCATCCTTTCGGGGTTGATCGCCGACATGGCGCGCGATCTGCTCGACGTCAGCGACGACGCGCAGTTGAGCGTCATCTACAACCGGCACGGTGGGTCCGGCGTCGACAGCGACGCGACGACCGATCGCCGCACGACGAACACGAAGCCGGAACCGACGCCGGGCGACGAGCCGATCGACGACCTCGACACGCTGTCGCCCGAGGAACTCGCCGCGCGCATACAGGCCGAACTCGACGAACAGTTCGAGCGCGACATGGCCAGCCACGCGGCCCGCGAAGCGCAGCGCGCCAAGCGCAGGAAAGCGCCGCGGCCATCCGCCGCGCAGGCGAAACGCGAAGCCGAGCAGGCGGCATCGAGCCGGTCGATCCGCGAGATCTATCGCAAGCTCGCCAGCGCGCTGCATCCCGATCGCGAAACGGATCCGCGCGAGCAGGCACGCAAGACCGCGCTGATGCAGCGCGTCAACGACGCTTATGCGAAAGGCAAGCTGCTGCAACTGCTCGAACTGCAGCTGGAGATCGAGCAGATCGATCAGCACGCGATCGACAGCTTCGGTGAAGAGCGGCTGGCGCGCTACAACGGCATCCTCGAGGAACAGCTGCGCGAGCTGGATCAGGAAGTCCAGCACGTCGAAGCCGATTTCCGGCGGACGTATGGGATCGCGTCGTCGGTCAAGCTCGCGCCCGATACCGTCATGCGCGTGCTCGCGCGAGACATGGCCAGCGTGCAGCGCGGCATTCACGAGCTGAACGTGGCACTGCGGGCGTTCGCGGATCTCGACCACGTCAAGGACTGGCTGAAGGACGTGAAGCGCGGGCATCGGTTCGACCACTAGTCGTGGCGAGCGCGAATGCGCTGCGGTTTACCCGCGCATTCGGCGTGCCGCGAGCCGCTGCCATACCGCCGCGGCCTCCGCGTCCGCCTTCGCCTGCGCCGCGCGCATCAGACGATATCGCGCATCAACTCCGCGAGCCGCTCGCGCAGCCACCGGTTCGCCTGATCCTGATCCGCGCTGCGATGCCAGTAGCAGAAGTATTCGAGGCCCGGCATCTCGAACGGCAGTTCGAGAATGCGTGCCGGATAGCGCTGCAGCAGCCGCAGCGGCGCGGTCAGCGCGAGATCGCCGCGCATCGCGATCAGCGGCGCGACCATGTAGTGCTGCACACGCATCTGGATGTTCCGGCGCAGCCCGAGCCGCGTCAGCTCCGCATCGACGTGTCCGCTGCCCTTGCGGCGGCTCGACACGTGGATGTGCCCCATCGCGAGATAGTCGTCCATCGTCAGCGTGTCGCCCTTGAACGGGTGACCGTCGCGGATCATGCACGCATAGCGGTCGCGCACGAGCGGCGCCTGATGCAGATGCGGGTCGCCGAGCAGCGGCGCGTCGATCGCGATGTCGACGGTGCCGTTCGCGAGCGCGGTCGCAATCTCGCGGCGATCCATCGTGTAGCTGCGCACGTGCATGCCGGGCGCCTGCCGCTGCAGCAGTTCGCCGAGCGCGGGCAGCAGCAGCGCTTCGGTCAGGTCGCTCATGCTCAGCCGGAACACGCGCTCCGACGACGCCGGATCGAACACGTCGCCTTCATGCACGCTCGAATCGAGCAGCTGCAACGCCTCGCGCACGCGCCCGACGATGTTTTCCGCGAACGGCGTCGGCATCATTCCGGCCGGCGTGCTGACGAACAGCGGATCGTTCAGCGTCTTGCGCATCCGCGCGAGCGCGTTGCTGACGGCAGGCTGCGTGAGGTTCAGCAGTTCGGCCGCACGCGTCAGGTTGCGCTTGTTGTAGATCGCGTCGAATACGACGAACAGGTTCAGATCAATCTTCGATAGGCGCATCGCGAAGCCTCCTCGCCGGCATCTTACGGCGCGCGCCGCCCGTTCGTCCATGTTCGTTCCCGCGGCGGCGCCGACGTGCGCGGCGCCGCCTGCGACGCTCAGCCGCGCGGCGGCGGCGTCAGGTACGGCGCACTCGCGCCGGGCACCGCTTGCTTGATCTCCATCCGCGCGATCGACTGCAGATGCACTTCGTCCGGACCGTCGGCGAAGCGCAGCGCGCGGCCCCACGTCCAGTGATCGGCGAGCGGCGTGTCGGGGCTCAGCCCGGCCGCGCCGAACAGCTGCATCGCGCGGTCGCACACGTTCGTATGGACGGTCGGCACGAGCGCCTTGATCATCGAGATCTCCTTGCGCGCCGCCTTCGCGCCGACCTTGTCGATCATCCACGCGGCCTTCAGCACGAGCAGCCGCGCCTGGTCGATCTCGATGCGCGAGCGCGCGATCCACTCGCCGACCGTGCCGTGCCGGTTCAGCGGCTTGCCGAACGCTTCGCGCGCCTGCGCGCGGTCGATCATCAGTTCGAGCGCGAGCTCCGCCGCGCCGATCGAACGCATGCAGTGGTGGATGCGGCCCGGCCCGAGGCGCGCCTGCGCGAGCGCGAAACCGCTGCCTTCCTCGCCGAGCAGGTTGCGCGCGGGCACGCGCACGTTGTCGAACGTGATCTCGCAATGCCCTTCCGGTGCGTAGTGATTGACGACCGTGATGTTGCGCACGACCGTCACGCCCGGCGTATCGCGCGGCACGAGGATCATGCTCTGCTGGCGATGCGATTCGGCCGCGGGATCGGTCTTGCCCATCACGATGAAAATTTTGCAGTTCGGATGCGCGGCGTTCGTGATGAACCACTTGCGGCCGTTGATCACGTAGTCGTCGCCGTCGCGCACGATGCGCGTCGTGATGTTCGTCGCATCGGACGACGCGACGTCGGGCTCCGTCATCGCGAACGCCGAGCGGATCTCGCCGCGCAGCAGCGGCAGCAGCCATTGCTCGCGCTGCTCGGGCGTCGCGAACATGTGCAGCAGCTCCATGTTGCCGGTGTCCGGCGCATTGCAGTTGAACACCTCGGACGCCCAGCCGACGCGCCCCATGATTTCGGCGAGCGGCGCGTACTCGAGGTTCGTCAGGCGCGTGCCCGGTTCGTCGTCCTTCAGATGCGGCAGGAACAGGTTCCACAGCCCTTCGGCCTTCGCGCGCGCCTTCAGGTCTTCCATGAACGACACCGGATACTGCCCCGCATGCACTTCGTCGTTCCATTGACGAATGCGCGGCACGATGTGCGCGTCCATGAATGCGCGCACGCGTTCGCGCAGTTCTTCCACTTTCGGGGTGTAGCCAAAGTCCATGATCGACTCCTCGAGATTCGGTGCTGCGTTCGGTTCAGAAGGCCGAGACACCGCCGTCGACGGCGACGGCCTGCCCGGTCAGATAGGTGTTTTCCTTCGCGCACAGCGACAGCATCGTCGCGACGATTTCTTCCGGGCGGCCGAGCCGCTTCATCGGCGAGCCCTGTGCGAGAAAGTCCTGCCGGTCGCCGATATCGCTGTCGGTGACCATCGGCGTCGTGCTGTAGAACGGGCACACCGCGTTCACGCGGATACCGTGGCGCGCGTATTCGAGCGCGGCCGTTTTCGTGAGCCCGACCACCGCATGTTTCGACGCCGCATACGCGGCCAGCTTCGGCGCGCCGCCAAGCCCGGCCATCGACGCGACGTTCAGGATCACGCCTTCGCGCTGCGCGAGCATCTGCCGGATCTGATGCTTCATGCCGAAGAACACGCCCTTCGCGTTGACCGCGAAGCTCAGGTCGAGATCGGCTTCGTCGGTGTCGATCAGCGCCTTCATCGGGGGCGCGATGCCCGCGTTGTTCACGCCGACGTCGAGCCGCCCATAGCGCGCGACCGCCGCCTGCACGAGCGCGGCGACGTCGGCTTCGATGCGCACGTCGCAGCGCTGCGCAATCACGTCCGCGCCGGCCGCACGCAGCGGCGCGGCCACGCGCTCGAGCGCGTCCGCGTTCAGATCGCCGAGCGCGAGCCGCGCGCCCATCGCGGCCAGTTCGCTCGCAAGCCGCGCGCCGAAACCGCTCGCGGCGCCGGTGATCATCACCGCCTGACCGGCATAGCTGTCGATCTTCATCGCGCGCTCAGATCGTCAGCCCGCCGTCGACGACGATGCACTCGCCGTTCGTATAGCTCGCCGCGTCGGACACCAGATACAGCACGGTGCCCGCCATCTCGCGCGGCTCCGCGTGGCGGCGCAGCGGGATCTTTGCTTTCCACGTCTCGTAGATGTCCTTGTCCTCGAACAGCGCGCCGGCGAACTTCGTCTTCGTGAGGCCCGGCAGCAGCGCGTTCACGCGGATGCCGAACGGCCCGCATTCCTTCGCGAACGCTTTCGTCATGTTGACGACCGCGGCCTTCGTGATCGAGTAGATGCCCTGCCGGTCGCCCGGCTGCAGTGCGTTCACCGACGCCGTGTTGACGATCGCACCGCCGCCCTGCGCCTTCATCATCTTGCCGGCCTCGACCGACATGAAGAAGTAGCCGCGGACGTTCACGTCGACCGTCTTCTCGTAGGCGGCGAGATCGGTATCGAGGATGTGCCCAAAATGCGGGTTCGCGGCGGCGTTGTTCACGAGGATGTCGAGACGGCCGTGCTTGTTGCGGATCTGCTCGAACGTCGCGGCGATGTCCTCCATGCGCCCGACGTGGCACGCGAGCGCTTCTGCGCGGCCGCCCGCCGCGACGATCGCGTCGGCCACCGCGCGACAGTCGTCGAGCTTGCGGCTCGACACGATCACGTGCGCGCCCTGCTGCGCGAGCAGCTTCGCGATTTCCTCGCCGATGCCGCGGCTTGCGCCGGTCACCAGCGCGATCTTGCCGGTCAGGTCGAACAGGTTCGTTGCCATTGTCTTTCGCTCCTCCATTGAATGTCGTCAGGTCGTTGCGCGGCTCAGCGATGCGCGTCGATCACGCGGACCGCCTGCTCCGCGAGCCGCCCCGCCATCGCGCCGACGCGCAGCGCCTGCTCGTTCGACGCGTTGCCCTGCAGCGCGCGCGCCTTCACGCCCTGCGCGATGGCCGCGAGCCGGAAGAAGCTGAACGCGAGATAGAAATGCCAGTCGCGAATCGGCTCGATCCCGCGCAGCGCGCAGTAGCGCGCGACGATCTGCGCTTCGTCCGGCACGCCGAGCGCCGCGCGGTCCTGGCCCGCGAGCCCCGGAATATGGCCGTCCGCGGGCAGACGCAGGCACATGCAGAAATACGCGAGATCGGCGAGCGGATTGCCGAGCGTCGACAGTTCCCAATCGAGCACGGCCTTCACGCGATAGTCGTCGCGTTCGAACATCAGGTTGTCGAGCCGGAAATCGCCGTGAACGAGCGCGGGGCGGCCGGTATCGTCCGGGCAGGCGCGCGGCAGCCAGTCGATCAGCATCTCCATCGCGTCGAGGCGCTCCGTTTCCGCCGCCCGATACTGCTTTGTCCACACGCCGATCTGGCGTTCGAAATAGTTGCCGGGGCGGCCGTAGTCGCCGAGGCCGACCGCGTCGACGTCGACGTCGTGCAGCGCGGCCATCGTCCGCAGCACCGCGTCGTAGCAGGTTGAGCGATCGGCCTGCGGCAGTTCCGGCAGCGCCGGATTCCAGAAGATGCGGCCGTCCTCGTAGCTCATCACGTAGAACAGGCTGCCGATCACGTCGCGGTCCTCGCACAGGTGATACGGCCGCGCGACCGGTACCGCGGTGCGCGACAGCGCGCTCAGCACGCGGAACTCGCGGTCGACGGCGTGCGCGGACTTCAGCAGTTCGCCCGGCGGCTGCCGACGCAGCACGTAGCGGCCGCTCTTCGCGGTCAGCAGAAAGGTCGGGTTCGACTGGCCGCCGGCAAACTTCTCCGCGTCGACGGGCCCTTCGAAGCCCGGAACATGCCGTTCGAGATAACGCGCAAGGCGGCCAACGTCGAGTTGCTGGGTGGTGTTCGTCATCGTCGCGATCGTTCGTGAGTGCGTGTTCGGATCAGCCGTAGGTCCGGAACGACTGTCGCTCCGGATCCTCCAGATGCGGGATCCCGTTGAACGACGCCAGATGGAACGCTTCGGCGTTGAAGAAAAACTGCGAAAGACTGCTGTTGCGGATCTGCAGGTTCAGCGCGATCGCGCTCGCGGGCGGCGCCGTCAGCACCTGCTGGATCGTCACCGCGATCGGCCCGCCGGAACTGACCGCGAGCACGCGCTTGCCGCCCGACTGCCGGATCGCCGCGCGCGCATCGGCCACGCGTTGCTGGAAGTGCGCCCAGCTTTCCGGCGCCGCCGGGCCGAGCCGGTCTTCCGTCCACAGCTGCAGCACCTGCTTCAACGCGCGGAAATGCTCGTGCATCGAGCCGGCCGCAAGCCGCGCGATCTCCGGGTAATCGCTGGCCGCCGCCGCGAACAGTCGGTGGAAGTCGTACTCGTTCAGGCCCGGATGGCGCTCGACCGGCATGTCGTCGCGCCCCATGCCGCGCAGGATCGCGTCGACCGTCTGCGCATGCCGCGTCATCGTCCCGCAGATCACGCGATCGAACGGCGCATGCCCGCGCGCGAAGTATTCGCCGAGCCAAACGCCCTGCTGCACGCCGACGTCGGACAGCCTGTCGTAGTCGTCGGTGCCGAACGACGCCTGCCCGTGCCGCACCAAAAAGAGTTCAGCCATCGCATGTCCCGCAGATCGAAACGGAAGGGCCAGCATAGCGAGCACGCCCGCATTTTCGAAATTTATTTTCTGAATCGCCCTGTATTCACGATGCGAATTGATGCGCGTCGAACGGCATCTTTGTCGTCGCACCCCGCCGAAGCGGCACACGAATTGCGACGGCAGACACTGTCATCTCGAATTCAAAGGAGGGGTGCGATGCTCGGTACGATCCTTATCGTCATACTGATTCTGCTGCTCATCGGAGCATTTCCTACATGGCCTCACAGCCGAAGCTGGGGCTATTGGCCGTCGGGAACGGTCGGGTTAATCGTCATCATCGTCGTGATACTGGTGTTGATGGGTCGTATATGAGCCGGGCGACGCGCATCGCGCGCAAATCGGCGCCTTACGCCGGCGCCGCCCGCGCGCGCCGCTCGCCGAACCGCGTGCGCTGCGAACGGCCCACCATGAATTCTTTACATCGGGCTGTCACGTCGTAAACGTTTCGCAGCACCTTCATCCGGGAGACCGATGCCCATACGCGTCGGTCTCCCGCTTTTCATCCGCATCCGCACACCGCGTACTTCGCGACCGCGCTCCGCGCCGTCACCGCTTCGGTCCGCTGACCGGACTCGCCGCTTCGCCACGGCCGCACACGACCGCACGCGCCTGCCGCTGCAGTGCGTCAAACCACGCGACAGGACCGTTGCGCGCACATCGACCACCACATTTTGTGCAATGCACGACCGAACCTGAGCAAAAAGTATCGGCCCGTCTTTCCTTTTGATGTGGTGAACCGCGTGCGCGCGTCCCACCATTGGCTCTGCCGTCGCCGACGGCAATCGAACAAACACAATCAAGGAGACACGGGTGAACAAGATGCGAATCGTCGCAGCGGGCGTGCTGCTCGGCGCCTGTCTGCCGGGCATCGCCGCCGCGCAGGCGTGCAAGGTGCCGACTCTGCGCGTGCTCGCGCAGAAGAGTCTCGGTCTGTCCGTCATGGAAAAATCGCTGCCCGGCTACGAGAAGCAGAGCGGCACCAAGGTCGAGATCAGCTACTTCGGCGAGAACGATCGCCGCGCGAAATCGCGGCTCGACGCGTCGACCGGCGCGGGCTCGTATCAGGTCTACTACGTCGACGAGGCGAACGTCGCCGAATTCGCGTCGGCCGGCTGGATCGTGCCGCTCCTCAAGTACTACCCGAAGGAATACGACTACGACGATTTCCTGCCGGGCCGCCGCGCGGTCGCGAGCTACAAGGGCGTCGCATACTTCGCGCCGCTGATCGGCGGCGGCGACTTCCTGTTCTATCGCCGCGACATCCTCGACGCTGCGCACATTCCGGTGCCGAAGACGCTCGACGAGCTCGTCGCCGCGGTGAAGAAGCTGAACGCGCCGCCGAAGCTGTACGGCTGGGTCGCGCGCGGCCAGCGCGGCTCGGGAATGAACGTGTGGCGCTGGGCGCCGTTCATGCTCGGGATGGGCGGCACGTGGACCGACAAGAGCGGGCAGCCCGCGTTCGACTCGCCGGCCGCAGTGAAGGCCACGCAGCTGTATAGCGAGCTGTTCAAGTACGCGCCGCCGGGCTCCGCGACCTACGACTGGAGCAACGCGCTCGAAGCGTTCCGCTCCGGCAAGGTCGCGTTCATGATCGAATCGACGCCGTTCGCGGACTGGATGGAGGATGCGAGCAAGTCGACGGTCGCGGGCAAGGTCGGCTATACGCGTCCGCCCGCGCCGCTGCCGTCGGCCGCCTACGGACACGGCTTCGCGATCTCGGCGCTCGGCGCGAAGGACGACTGCACGCGGATGGCGGCCGGCCGCTTCATCGCATGGGCGACCAGCAAGGAGCAGGAACAGGCGCGGCTGCGCAACGGCGTGTTCAGCGACTACAACCGCTCGAGCACGATCGCCAGCCCGTACTTCAAGCAGCACGTCGCGCCGCAGATCCAGGCCGGCCTGAACGACACGAACCCCGTCACGCAGGTGACGATCTGGCGCACGCCGCAGTGGCCCGACATCGGCGACAACCTCGGCATCGCGCTCGAACAGGTGTTCACCGGCACGCAGACCGACGTGCGCGGCACGCTCGACGACGCAACCCAGTACGCGAAGGATGCGCTCGAACATGGCACTCGCAAATGACGGCGCCGGCGCGCATGCGCTCGGCGTGACAACGGTCGCGCGCGCCGCGCGCGGCCGCACGCGGCGCGACCGCACGAGCCTGCCGTGGGTGTTCCTCGCGCCGACCCTCGTGCTGCTCGCGGTCCTGAGCCTCGTTCCGACGATCGCCGCGATCAATCTCGCGCTGCGCAATCGCGTGCTGCGCTACCCGGACAGCGAATACGTCGGGCTGCGCAATTTCCTCCGGCTCGCGTCCGACCGCCGCTTCGTCAATGCGATCGAGGTGTCGGCGCTGTGGGAGATCGTCACGGTAGCCGGCGCCGTGATCGTCGGGATCGCGCTCGCGGTGTTCCTGTTCGAGCGCGTGCACGGACGCTGGCGGCGCATCGCGTCGCTCGTGCTGATCATGCCGGTGCTGCTGCCGCGCGTGTCGGCCGCGTTCATCTGGAAGTTCATGTATGCGCCGCTCACCGGGATCGTGAGCTGGCTGCTCGGCGCGCTCGGCATCGGCAACACCGCGTTCCTCGCCGATCCGCATCTCGCGCTGTACGCGGTCGCGCTCGTCGACGTGTGGCAGTGGGGGCTGTTCTTCGCGGTCGTGATCCTGAAGCTGCTGGAGACGCTGCCGCAGGAGCCGCTCGAAGCCGCGCGGCTCGACTATGCGACGACGTGGCAGGTGCACGCGTATATCGCGCTGCCGATGCTGAAGGCGCCGCTCGTGAGCCTGGTGTTCATCAAGATGGTCGAGTCGCTGCGTTCGTTCGACCTGATCTACGTGATGACCAAGGGCGGCCCCGGCATCGCGACCGAGACGCTGGACCTGTATGCGTATCAGCAGGGCATCGGCCTCGCCGGCAAGGTGTCGTATGCGTCGAGCATGGCCGTGCTGATGATGGTCGCGACCACGCTCGTCTTCACGCTCATCTGGAAGAGGGTCAACAAATGGGACGACTGACCGCCCGCGGCGGCATCGCAGCGCCGGCTCTCACCGTCGCGATCGGCGCCGCGATCCTGCTCGTCGCCGCGTTCCCGCTGTTCTGGGCCGTGCTGAATTCGCTGAAGCATCTGCTCGACATCGTGACGCCGACGCCGCGCTTCCTGTTCGTGCCGACGCTCGCGAACTACGAGCAGGTGCTGTCGAGCCCCGAAGTACTGATCGGGCTCGGCAACAGCATCGCGATCGTCGGCGCGGCCGTCGTGCTCGGCGCACTGCTCGGCGTGCCGGCCGCATATGCGATCGCACGCTATCCGATACGCGGCAAGCGCGACATCCAGTTCTTCCTGCTGTCGCTGCGCTTTCTGCCGCCGGTCGCGATCGCTGTGCCGCTGATCGCGATCTGGGTCGATCTCGGGCTGTACGACACGAAGCTGTCGATGATCGTCACGTACCTGCTCGTCACGCTGTCGACGATCACGTGGCTGTCGATTCCGGTGTTCCGCCGGCTGCCGCGCGAGATCGAGGAAGCGGCCGCGCTCGACGGCTACGGGCCGTACGCGGTGTTCTGGCATATCGCGCTGCCGGTGTGCGCGAGCACGCTGCTCGGCGGCATCGTGTTCAGCTTCGTGCTCGTGTGGAACGAGCTGATGATCGCGCTCGCGCTGACGTCGTCGCGCAGCGCGACGCTGCCGGTGGTGGCATCGGCGTTCACGTCGCTCGGACAGGAAGTGCCGTGGGGCGTGATCAACGCGTCGACGGTGCTGCTCGCGCTGCCGCCGCTCGTGTTCGTCGGCATGCTGAGCCGTCTGCTCAATTCGATGGTCAAGGGAAAATAAGGAGGATGCGTTGAAAGCGCTCGTACTCGAACGCACGCGCGAGCTCGCGCTGCGCGATATCGACCTGCCGCTCGAGGTCGGCCCCGGCGACGTCCGGATCAAGATTCATACGGTCGGCGTCTGCGGCAGCGACGTGCATTACTACGTGCACGGCGCAATCGGCCCGTTCCGCGTCGACGCGCCGATGGTGCTCGGCCACGAGGCGGCGGGCATCGTCGTCGAGACCGGTGCGGACGTCACGCACTTGCGCGTCGGCGACCGCGTATGCATGGAGCCCGGCGTGCCGCGCCTCGATTCGCCCGCGACGCTGCGCGGGCTGTATAACCTCGATCCCGACGTGCGCTTCTGGGCGACGCCGCCGGTGCATGGCTGCCTGACGCCGTACGTCGTGCATCCGGCCGCGTTCACGTACCGGCTGCCCGACAACGTGTCGTTCGCCGAGGGCGCGATCGTCGAGCCGCTGTCGATCGGGCTGCAGGCCGCCAAGAAGGCCGCGATGAAGCCCGGCGACATCGCGGTCGTGATCGGCGCAGGCACGATCGGCGCGATGACGACGCTCGCCGCGCTCGCGGGCGGCGCCGCGCGCGTGATTCTCGCCGACGTTGTGCCCGACAAGCTCGCGCTGTTCGACGGCAACCCGGCGGTCACGACCGTCGACGTGCGCACCGCATCGCTCGCCGACGCGGTAGCCGACGTCACCGGCGGCTGGGGCGCGGACGTCGTGTTCGAAGCGAGCGGCAGCGCGAACGCCTATGCGAATCTCGTCGCCCTGATGTGCGCGGGCGGCTGCGCGGTGCTGATCGGGATGCCGGTCGCGCCGGTGCCGCTCGACGTGGTCGCGCTGCAGGCGAAGGAAGGCCGGATCGAATCGGTGTTCCGCTACGCGAACATCTTTCCGCGCGCGCTCGCGCTGATCGCATCCGGCGCGATCGACGTGAAGCCGTTCATCTCGCGCACGTTCCCGTTCTCCGAAGGCGTGCGCGCATTCGAGGAAGCGGCGAGCGGCCATCCGCGCGACGTCAAGATTCAGATCGAAATGGATTGAGCCATGGCACGGATCGTCTGCAACGCGTTATCGAAACACTACGACGGCGGCCCTGCCGTGCTGCATCCGCTCGATCTCGACATCGCCGACGGCGAATTCATCGTGCTGCTCGGCCCGTCCGGCTGCGGCAAATCGACGATGCTGCGGATGATCGCGGGCCTCGAGGCGATCACCGGCGGCGAGCTCGTGATCGGCGACGCGGTGGTCAACGACCTGCCGCCGCGCGAGCGCAACGTCGCGATGGTGTTCCAGAACTACGCGCTCTACCCGCACATGACGGTGTACGACAACATCGCGTTCGGCCTGCGCCGGCTGAAGCTGCCGGCCGACGAGATCGATCGCCGCGTGCGCGAGGTCGCGCAGATCCTGAGCCTCGATGCGCTGCTCGACCGCCGGCCGAGGGCGATGTCGGGCGGGCAGCAGCAGCGCACGGCGATCGCGCGCGCGATGATCAAGACGCCCGCGGTGTTCCTGTTCGACGAGCCGCTGTCGAATCTCGACGCGAAGCTGCGCACGCAGCTGCGCGGCGACATCAAGCGGCTGCACCGGCGGCTGAAGACGACGACGCTGTACGTGACGCACGACCAGCTCGAAGCGATGACGCTCGCCGATCGCGTCGTGCTGATGCGCGGCGGCCGCATCGAGCAGATCGGCACGCCGGCCGAGCTGTACGGGCAGCCGCACACGGTGTTCGCGGCCGGCTTCGTCGGCACGCCGGCGATGAATTTCGCGGACGGCACGATCGAGCGCGCGGGCTCGAGCGTGCTGCTCGACTGCAACGGCGTGCGCTGGCCGCTCGCGGCGCCGCGCTTCGCGCAGTTGCAGCACGGCCGGCACGTGAAGGTCGCGATCCGCCCGAACCATCTGCGGCTCGCGGCCGACGGCGACGCGCGGCCCGACGCGCTCGCGCTGACCGGCACGGTCGAACTCGTCGAGCTGCTCGGCGCGGAGGCGCTCGTCACGCTCGACTGGCACGGCCGGCCGTGCGCGGCCCTCGTGCCGGCCCCGATGGCTCCGGCGCCGGGCACCGTGGTAGCGTTGCGCTTCGACGAAGCGGCGCTGCATCTGTTCGACGCCGGCACCGAGCGCAACGTCACGCTGCCGGACGCGAACGCCGACCCGGTCGCGCCCGCGACGCCGCCCGCGCAGGCCGCGCACACCGTGCCGCCCGCCGCGACAGGCTGGTCGATGTCCCGCCCGTAGCGCGCCGGCACGCCACGCAGACGGAGCACACGATGAACCCGGATCTCGAGATCGTTCCTACCCATCGCGACGAATCGTTTCGTGCGTGGGTCCATGACTATCCGCATTCGGTCGCGAAGTGGCACTTTCACCCGGAGTACGAGATTCATCTGATCCAGGCGTCGCACGGCAAGATGTTCGTCGGCGACCACATCGGCGATTTCGGTCCGGGCAACCTGATCGTCACCGGCCCGAATCTGCCGCACAACTGGGTCAGCGAGCTCGCCGACGGCGAACGCGTGCCGTCGCGCGACGTCGTGCTGCAGTTCTCGCGCGACGCGATCGAGAAGATGGTCGGCGCCTTCAGCGAGCTGCAGCCGGTGATCGAGCTGATCGACGACGCATCGCGCGGCGTGCAGTTTCCCGATCGCGTCGGCCTCGAGGTCGCACCGCTGATGCTCGAGCTCGCGAACGCGCACGGCTGCCGCCGCGTCGAGATCCTGATGTCGCTGTTCGACCGGCTGTCGTCGTGCCGCGAGCGGCGCGTGCTCGCCGGCCCCGGCTACCGGATCGACGCGCAGCACTACATGTCGTCGACGATCAACCAGGTGCTGTCGTATCTGCAGCAGAATCTGCCCGGCATGCTGCGCGAGGCGGACGTCGCCGCGTTCGCCGGCATGAGCGTCAGCACGTTCACGCGCTTTTTCCGCCGCCATACGGGTTCGTCGTTCGTCCGCTATCTGAACCGGCTGCGCATCAACGAGGCGTGCGAGCTGCTGATGTTCTCCGACCTGACGGTCACCGACATCTGCTATCGGGTCGGCTTCAACAACCTGTCGAACTTCAATCGACAGTTTCTCGCGATGAAACAGGTGCCGCCGTCGAAGTTCCGCGCGCTGCACCGGCTCAACGAACCGCATGGCCGCGACGATGCGCCGCCCTCGCGGCGAGCGCCGTCACGCGCCCCAGACAGGACGCTTCATACGTGACTTTTCTCGGCATCGATCTCGGCACGTCCGAGGTCAAGGTTCTTCTCACCGATTCCCGATCGGTCCCGCTCGCGACCGGATCGGCCACGCTGTCGATCAGCCGGCCGCACCCGCACTGGTCCGAGCAGAGCCCGCAGGCGTGGTGGCACGCGACGCTCGATGCGATCGCCTCCGTGCGCGCCGCGCATCCGGCCGGCTTTGCCGCGCTGCGCGGCATCGCGCTGTCCGGGCAGATGCACGGCGCGACGCTCGTCGATCGCGCGGGCCAGGTGCTGCGCCCGGCCATCCTGTGGAACGACACGCGCGCCGGCACCGAATGCGTCGAGCTCGAGGCGCTGGTGCCCGAATCGCGCACGATCACCGGCAACATGGCGATGCCCGGCTTCACCGCGCCGAAGCTGATGTGGCTCGCGAAGTACGAGCCGGCGGTGTTCCGCGCGGTACACAAAGTGCTGCTGCCGAAGGACTACGTCGCGTGGCGCCTGTCCGGCGAGTTCGTGTCCGACATGTCGGACGCGTCGGGCACGCTGTGGCTCGACTGCGCGCGCCGCGACTGGTCCGACCGGATGCTCGCCGCCACCGGACTGTCGCGCGAGCAGATGCCGCGCGTCGTCGAAGGCAACGCCGCCGCCGCGCAGCTGCGCGATGCGCTGCGGCGCGAATGGGGAATCGCCGGACCGGTCGCGATCGCGGGCGGCGCCGGCGACAACGCGGCCTCGGCGCTCGGCATGGGCGTCACCGGCGCGGGCAGCGGCTTCCTCTCGCTCGGCACGTCGGGTGTGCTGTTCGCCGGCAACGACCGCTTCGCGCCGAACCCGGATGCCGCCGTGCACGCGTTCTGCCACTGCGTCGAAGGACGCTGGCACCAGATGAGCGTGATCCTGTCGGCCGCCGCGAGCCTCGACTGGCTCGCACGCGCGCA
>NZ_KV786636.1:0-19911 GCF_001806955.1 Burkholderia sp. HMSC10F09 | reverse complement strand
CGCGAGCCTCGACTGGCTCGCACGCGCGCACGGCACGACGCCCGGCGCGCTGGCCGCGCGCGCCGAACGCGCCGATCCGGCCCGCGCGCCGCTGTTCCTGCCGTATCTCGGCGGCGAACGCACGCCGCACAACGACGCGCACGCGCGCGGCGTGTTCTTCGGCGTATCGAACGAGCACGGCGCCGACGATCTCGCATATGCGGTGATGGAAGGCGTCGCGTTCGCGATGGCCGACGGCTACGATGCGCTGCGCGCGGCCGGCACGACGCTCGACGCGGTGTCGTTCATCGGCGGCGGCTCGAAGAGCGTGTTGTGGGCACGGCTGTGCGCGAATGCGACCGGGCTCGCGATGCTGCGTCACGCGGACGGTGCGATCGGCGCGGCGCTCGGCGCCGCACGGCTCGCGCGGCTCGCGGCAACCGGCGATGCGCTCGCGGAAGTCTGTGTCGCGCCGCCCGTCGTCGAGACGATCGCGCCCGAGCCCGCCAGCGTCGATCTGCTCGCCGGCCGGCTCGCGCGGTATCGACGGCTGTACCGCGCGCTTCGCGACGAGTTCAGGCGCGCCGATTGACGCGCGACACGGCGCACGCGGTTCGGCGCAACGCAAGCGCGCGTGCCGGAACGGCGCGTGCGTCCTGCGCGACGGTCGGCGTCGCCACGCGCGTTCGGCAATCGTTTCGGATGTCGATCGCGGAACGTCCGCCGGCGGACGGTTTCGCACGGCGGCTCGCGTCATTGCCCACGTCGGCGCCGGCGCCCGTCAATGCGCCGCCGCTCACGGCTTCCACCGGTACACGGTGATGCTCGACGCCTTCACGTTGTTCTTCATCACGACGTATTCGCCGGTCGAGCGGCGGTACGCCTTCACGCCGTACATCGAATCGAGCGCGCTGCTCGCATCGACCGTCGCGCTGCTCGTGTTCACCAGCGTCGCGTCGAGGCGACCGGTCGTCAGGTTGAACGCATCGATGTCCGGCAGCGGCTGACCGGTGCCGAACCAATAGCCGACGAACAGATGATCGCCCGCCGCATCGATCGATTTCGCGGTCGTGTGCGGCAGCGTGATCACCGGATTCGGCCGTGTGGTATTGCCCGCGCGCCAGCCGTGATACACCTCGATCCGCGTGCCGATCGCCGTCCAGTCGGTGCCGCCCGTCGGGCCTTGCGCGAGGATCATCGTGTCGCTGTCCGCGAGATAGACGATGCGCGTGAGCGGCTGGATGCTGGCCGGCACCGGAATCGTGTCGGGTGCGCCCCACGACGGCTTGCCGTTTGCATCGAAACCCGCCAGCGGGTAGTGGTGGATCACGCCCGTCTTGTCCAACCCGACCCACACGTCGCCGTTGCCGTCGAGACTGAAGCCGCTCGTCACGCGGCGCGTCGTATTGAACGCCGGGCCGGGAAGCGAGCCGTCCGGAATCGCGACGTAGCCGTTCGCGTCGTTGAAGTGGAAGAAGTAGAAGATCGGCGGATTCTGGCCGGACGCGACGAGGATCCGGTGCCCGCCGACCGACGCGACATGCCCGAAATGCTCGTCGCGCTGCACGTCGTTCGGATCGATGCGCGGGTCCGCCGGATAGCTGAACGGGTCGACGGTGTTCGCGACGAACGTGCCGCCCGCGGTGCCGCTGTAGATGTGCGTGCCGCCGTAGAACAACGCGCCGTCGGTGGCCGGATCGGGCGCCGCGATCGCCTCGAAGTTCAGTGCCTGCAGCGTCCACCGCAGGCTGCCGGCACTGCTGTACGCGTGAATGTCGGTCGCGCCGTCGCGGCCGAGATCCCAGCTGCCGCCCCACGGATTGTTCAGCACGTACAGGTTGCCGGCCGCGTCCTTGCCGATGCCGGCCACGCGCGTGAAGCGCTTCGCGCCGACCTGCCCCTTGATGCCGGTCGTCGTGTCGAGATAACCGCCGCGCACGCCGAACGTGCCGGCCAGCGCCGGGCGGCCCGCGATCGCGTAGCGCTTGATGTTCATGTCGGGCCCTTCGTCGCCGACCATCAGCTCGTTCGCCGCCGCATCGAAATAGAGCGACGCCGGCCGCGCGTCGGCCGCCATCCGGATCGTGTTCAGCAATGCGCCGGTCGCGCTGAACTGAACGATCGTGCCCGCATGCTTCTGCGCGACCCACACGTTGCCCGCGCCGTCGAGCGCGAGCGCGCCGGGGCTCGACACGGCGATGTCGCGCTGCCACACGCCGTCGGTCGTAAACACGCGCACGCGGTTGCCGTAGAAGTCGCTCGCATAGAGCAGCGAGCCGGCCGTCGCGAGACCGGTGACGACGTCCACGCGCGGCTGATTCGTCGACGCAGTGACCTGGATGAAGCGGTCGCGCGCTTTCGTCGTGCGGTCGTAGCGGCCGACCGCACCGCTTCCGTATGCTTTGCCGGCCTGCAGCGCGACGAAGATCGACGTCGCGTTGCCGGTGATCGCGCTGCCCTGGAATTCGCCGTGTGCGCCGATCGAGCCGAGCGTTCGGTGGTTCCGATAGATCGACACGCCGCCCGCCTCCTCGTCCCACATCGACGCGGTATAGATCACGCCTTCCGGCGCGACCCACATCGACCGTGCCGCGTTGCCGACGTGCGCGGCCAGCGTGCCGTAGGTGTTCGCCAGCCAGTCGGTGGCGTTCTGCGCGCGGGATGGTGCGGCCGCGGCAAGCGCGACGGCGACGAGCACCGCTCGAATGCGATTCATCGCGACCATGACTGCTGCCCTCCTGAACGTGCGATCGTTCACGTCGACGGCCGCGGGCAGGCGCGCGCGGATCGGCGATCCGTCGATTTTTTTTCGCGGAATCGGCCGGCGCAGCCGGTATCGCGTCCGGTGCGCCGGCGACGAGGAGCGCCGAGCATAGCCGGATTTAATTCGAAAAAAATTGCGGACGGTCCATCGTTCAACGAACGTTGACACTGCGTCGGATCGTTGCCGAAACGGCACCGGCTCGACGTGCGGCAGAGTGCGTGTCGCGATCGTTCCGCGCCGCACCATCCGACATCATGCGGACGACGTGCCGGGACGCGGCATCGCGCGACACAGCGCGAGCGGCACCACGACGAGTGCCGCTCCGACGAAGAACGTCGTCGATGCGCCGAAGCGTGCCCACAGCACACCGGCGATGCTGCTCGCGAGCAGCATGCAGACGCCGCTGACGAGATTGAACACGCCGAACGCCGTTCCGCGCAGCTCGGCCGGCGACGTTTCCGACACCATCGCGGCGAGAATGCCTTGCGTGAGCCCCATATGCAGACCCCACGCGGCGACGCCGACGAACATCGACACCGTCGACGTGCCGGCGCCGAGCATTAGATCCGCGACGATCAGCATCGCCATGCCGAGCGCAAGCAGCACGCGCCGATCGAGCCGGTCCGACAGGATGCCGGCTGGCCATGCGGACAGCGAATACGCGGCGCTCATCGCGACCATCACGGCCGGTATCCACGCGATATCGAGCCCCGTCTGCTGCGCGCGCAGCACGAGGAACGCTTCGCTGAAGCGCGCGAGCGTAAACGTCGCGCCCACTGCGACGACGAACCAGTATTGCCGCGGGAACGCGCCGAGCGCGCGCCAATGCAGCGGGGCACGGAAACGCCGCGGCTGCGTGCGCACGGGTTCCCGAACGCCGGCGACGATCAGCACAATCGCGGCGAAAGCCGGCACCACCGCGAACCACAACACGGTGCGAATGCGGTCGCCGAAGCAGAACATCAGCACGATCGCGAGCAGCGGGCCCAGAAACGCACCGACCGTATCCATCGACTGCCGCAGGCCGAAGCACGCGCCGCGAATCTCGGGCGGCGCGACGTCGGCCACCAGCGCATCGCGCGGCGCGCCGCGTATCCCTTTGCCGACGCGGTCGAGCAGGCGCGCGGCGACGACGACCGACGGCGTGGCTGCGAGCGGAAACAGCGGCTTGGTCAAGGCGGCGAGCCCGTAGCCGAGCAGCAGCAGCCCTTTGCGGCGCCCGAGCCAGTCGCTGATCGCGCCGGAAAACACCTTGACGATCATCGCGGTCGCCTCCGCCGCCCCTTCGAGCACGCCGAGCGCGGCGACGCTCATCCCCATCGTCGACACGAGGTAGATCGGCAGCAGCGCGTGGATCAGCTTCGAGGAAAGATCCATGCAGAGGCTCACGAAACCCAGCGCCCATACGGTACGCGGAATCGCGGGTTTGGCGGCCGTCGGCGGCGAGGTCGTCATCGTTGGTCGTGGTGGTGGCGCGCGGCGGCGGTGTGCGGCCGCATGCGTGCGTGACAGCATGCCCGGCGGCTGGCGCGAACGCAATCGGCCGGCTATATACGCTCGCTCGGCCGCGGTTCGAGAGCGCGCGTCAGTCCGACGCGGCGCGCGCGAGCTTCGCCTGCCGACGCGCGCGGTCGTTGACGATCCGGTGACGACGATGGTCGGTCATCTTCTTCCACTCGCGCGCTTCGTCGCGCGTGCGCAGGCAGGCGATGCAGTAGCCGGTGCGGCCGTCGAACGCGCAGACTTCGACGCAAGGCGATCGGACTGCCATCGTCATTGCCCCGCCGCGGCCGGCAGCACTTCGACGGTCACGTGCGACAGGCCGCCGATGTGCCGCAGCAGGCCGTGATAGAAGCGCGCATCGCGCGTCGGATCGTCGGTCGTCACGGAGACGATCGCGCTCATGTGGCCGGGCCCCACACGCCATACGTGCAGATCGCCGACCGTATCGCCATCGTGCTCGAGCGCGTGCCGCACGCGTTCCGTCAAGCGGCGGTCCGCATTCATGTCGAGCAGGACGCCGCCGGTGTCGCGCATCAGTCCGTACGACCAGTTCGCGATCACGAGCGCGCCCACGATGCCGGCGAGCGGGTCCATCCAGACCCAGCCGAATGCGCGCGCGAGCAGCAGCCCGACGATCGTCAACAGCGAGACGGCAGCATCGGCGATCACGTGGATGTAGGCGGAGCGCAGATTGTGGTCGCGTGTCGCGGCGACGGAGGGGGCGTGGGCGTCGTGCTCGTCGTTGTGCTCGTGGTTGTGATCGTGGTTGTGATCGTGGTTGTGGTGGTGATGACCGTGATGGTCGTGCCCGTGATGATGATCGCCGCTCAACAACCACGCGCTCACGATATTGACGACTAGCCCGGCCACCGCGATCGGAATCGCCTCGCCGAAATGGATCGGCACCGGCGACAGCAGGCGGGCGACGGCCTCGTAACCAATCAGCAGCGCGATCATCGCGAGCACGATCGCGCTCGTAAAGCCGGCCAGATCGCCGAGCTTGCCGGTGCCGAACACGAAGCTAGGATCGCGCGCGTGCCGGCGCGCGTACGTGTACGCGAGCGCGGCGATCAGCATCGCGCCCGCGTGCGTCGACATGTGGAGCCCGTCCGCGACGAGCGCGAGCGAGCCGAACAGCGACCCGCCGACGATCTCCGCCACCATCATCGCCGCACACAGCGCGATCACCATCCACGTCCTGCGCTCGTTTCGCTCGTGCGCGGCGCCGAGAAAGATGTGGTCGTGTCCCGCGCCGAACGCGGCATTCCTGAAATCGTTCACCCGGCCCCCGATCACTTGAAGTAGCTGCGAACGACCGCGACCAGCTGCTCGGTCGCGCCGCCTTCGTCCGCGTGCGTATCGTCCGCATCGACCAGATGGCTGCGGATGTGATCCTCGAGCACCAGCGCGAGCAAACCGTTCATCGCGCCGCGCCCGCTCGTGATCAATTGCAGGATTTCGCTGCAGCTGCGCTCTTCCTCGAGCGCGCGCTCGATCGCTTCCACCTGTCCCTTGATACGGCGGACACGGTTCAGCAGTTTTTGCTTTTCCTTGATCGTATGGCTCATGGTGCGTTCTCGAATATACCGGGGGGGAGTATAGGCGATTTTGGCCAAATAGGGGGGAGGGGTATATCGTCGGAGTCGGGATTCGCGGAGGGGGGCAGATGCGTGCGGGGCGTTGCGTGGCGCGCGTGAAAGCACGCGGCCATGCCGATGCAACCGGCGCAATATCGTTCTAGGCGCCCGAGCGTGCGCAAGCCCTTTCGCGCGGCATTGTGCCCGTCCGTCACGGCAGAAGAGGCGATTCCGGCCCATGCCATATCTTCCAGACGGGGCCGCGAAGAGCGTCGTTCAGTCATCTGCCGGACATTCGGCGGCGATCGCGTAGGGCTGATGGCCGCCGTAACGATTTGCCGGCCAAGCGCGCGCCGCCCGTACCGGCATTCGCCAGGCAATCTGTACCGGTACTGTACTGACAATCGTCATTACACTGACTCCATTCCTGCCCAGAACCCGAATGGAGAACTCGCGATGGAATTCCTCACGCTGAGCGCGCTGCCCGCCGGCATGCTGTTCGCGCTCGTCACGTCGATCACGCCCGGCCCGAACAACACGATGCTGCTCGCATCCGGCGTCAATTTCGGCTTTCGCCGCACGATGCCGCACCTGTTCGGCATCAGCATCGGCGTCGCGATCCTCATGCTCTGCGTCGGCTTCGGACTCGGCGAAGCGTTCAAGCGCGTGCCGCTGCTGTACACGGTTCTCGAAGTCGCGAGCGTCGCGTATCTGCTGTATCTCGCCTGGCGCATCGGCACGTCCGGCGAAGTGAAGGCGCACGGCGCGAAGCCGCGGCCGATGACGTTCATCGAAGCCGCCGCGTTCCAGTGGGTCAATCCGAAGGCATGGATGATGGTGCTGACCGCCGCGACGACGATCCGGCTGTCCGCCGATTACGGCATGAATGCGGCGTGGATGGCCGTCGTATTCGTGCTGATCGGCTTTCCGTGCATCAGCCTGTGGGCCGCGTTCGGCCTCGGCCTGCGGCGTTTCCTGTCGAATCCGCGCGCGCTGCGCATCTTCAACGTGACGATGGCCGTGCTGCTGATCCTGTCCCTGTATCCGCTCGTCGCGCACGTATTGCCGCAGTGAGCGCTCACCGCCCATTGAGCTTCGCGCGACGCAGGCGTACGCTCTCGCTACTGACGCGTGCAGCCGCTTCGCCGGCTGCGCCGCCGCTGCCGGGAGATTGCCGATGAAGCCAATGCTGAGGGCGGGCGAGCGCATCGAAGGAATGCACTGGGTGGCCGAATACCATCCGGGCACGCACGACATCCGCGTGCTGCGCGAGGACATCGAAGTCGGCACTTACTGCGCGCCGCCGACGCTGTTCGGCGACGAGGAAGAGATGGGCGCCGCGAACCTCGCCGATCACCGCTGCCGCGAGGCCGCGCTGCGCGCGTATCTGCGCACGTTCGTGAAGGAACACGACGCGGAAGAATGAACGGCGGCACACGTGCCGCCGAGTCGACGGGCCGCGAATGCGGCCCGGATGCTTTTGCGCGACGACGCACGCGAGTCGCGAGAGGCGAGCCGCGAGCCGCGACCCACTGGCCGAGCCGGGCGCGCCGCCCCGAACGCCGGCACGCCGAGCCTGGCCCCGCTCAGTGCCCGATCGGCTCGATCGTGCCGGTCGACGGCGTCGTCCGATGCGGCCGCGCGATCTGCTTGATCAGCAGCGCGACACAGGCAAGCAGCCCGGCCACCGCGATCGTCGCGAACACGCCGGCGAACGAGAAATGCCGGCGCGTGAGCTCAGCGACCAGAAACGACCCGGCAATCCCGCCGAAGCGTCCGACGCCGAGCATCCACGCGACACCGGTGCCGCGCCCTTCGGTCGGATAGAACGCAGCCGCGAGCGCCGGCATCGACGATTGCGCGGTGTTCATCAGCACGCCGGCGACGAACACGACGAGCACGAGCAGCCCGACGTTGCCGGCCGCCTGCCCGATCGCATAGACGCTGACGGCCGTCAGCGCATAGCAGACGGCGATCACGCGGTTCGCGTTGAAGCGATCCATCAGCACGCCACACAGCACCGCGCCGACGCCGCCGAGCGGGAACAGCGCGGAAATCAGCGTCGCGCTCTTCGGCGTGAGGCCCGCATCCTTCAGCAGAATCGGCATCCAGTTGATCGACGCGTAGAAGATCACGAGCCCCATGAAGTACGCGGCCCACAGCATCACCGAGCCGATCACGTACGAGCGCGACAGCACGACGCCGAGCCCCTTGCCGCCGGTCTGCGGCGCCGACTCCGTCATCGCGAACGCGCTCGCGTTCAGCGCATCGCGCGAGATGCGCGCGAGCGTCGCGCGGATCCGGTCGACCGGATGGCCGTGCGCGACCATGAAGCGTACCGATTCGGGCATCTTCAACAACAGCAGCACGCCGAGCAGCAGCGGCGTCACGCCGCCGAGCACCAGCACGCTGCGCCAGCCGAAATGCGGAATCATCCACGCGGCGAGAAACCCGCCGAATGCCGCACCGAGCGGAAAGCCGCAGAACATCAGGTTGATCACGGTCGCGCGGCGCTTGTCCGGGCAGAACTCGCCCATCATCGTGACCGCATTCGGCATCGCGGCGCCAAGCCCGACGCCGGTCACGAAGCGCAGCACGGTCAGATGCCCGATCGTCGTCGAGAACGCGGACACGAGGCACGCGATGCCGAACAGGAACACCGAGCCGAGCAGCAGCACGCGTCGCCCGAGCCGGTCCGACAGCGGCCCCGACACGAGCGCGCCGCAGGCGAGGCCGAACAGCGCGGCGCTCAGCACCGGCGCGAGATCGGGCTTGGTCAGGTTCCATTCGCCGAGCAGCGACGGCGCGATAAAGCCGATCGCGGCCGTATCGAATCCGTCGAGCAGGACGATCACGAAACACATGAGAAACACGAGCCACTGAAAGCCGCCGAACGGCTGCTCGTTGATGAAGGTCTGGACGTCGACCACCGGGGTGCGATTCACTGTCTGTCTCCTTGTCGATGTCGGGCTCGGCAGGCGCTCGATGCGCTGCGTGCCGCGACGCCGGATTGTCGGCGGCCCGGCGGGCGCCGGGCCATTCCTTTGTTTGCGTACCGGCCATCCGGTACGCGGCGCGCCGATGCACTGCCGGCGCGTTCGTCGCCAGTCGCGCTTAGCCTGCCGCGTCCTGTTCCTTGAAGATGCGATCCGCGAGATGGAATGCGGAATTCGCCGCCGGCACGCCGCAGTAGATCGCGGTCTGCAGCAGCACTTCCTTGATCTCGTCGCGCGTCACGCCGTTGTTGCGTGCGGCGCGCAGATGCAGCGCCAGTTCCTCGCTGCGGTTCAGCGCGACCATCATCGCGATCGTCAGCAGGCTGCGCGTATGGCGCGGCAGGCCGTCGCGCGTCCAGATCTCGCCCCACGCATAGCGCGTGATCAGGTTCTGGAATTCCTCGGTCACCTCGGTGCGGTTCTCGATCGAGCGGTCGACATGCGCGTCGCCGAGCACCGCGCGGCGCACCTTCATTCCGGCTTCGTAACGTTGCTGGTCGTCCATCGTCGCTGCCTCACGCAGTCAGGAAATCGAGCAGCGCGCGATTGAAATCGTCGGTGCGCTCGATGTTCGAAATGTGCGCGGCGTCGAATTCGACGTGACGCGCGCCCGGAATCGCGGCGGCCAGTGCGCGGCCCTGGTCGGGCGGCGTCGAGAGATCGTGCGCGCCGGTCACGACGAGCACCGGCAGCGCGATGCCCTTCACTTCCTCGCGCAAGTCGGCTGCGTTCAGCGCGTCGCAGTTCGCGGCATAGCCGTCCTTGTCGGTATGCACGAACGTGTCGCGGATCGCATCGAACAGGCGCGGCTCGCGCTGCACGAACGCATCGGTGAACCAGCGCGGCAGCACCGCGTCGGCGAGTGCGGCCATCCCTTCGGTGCGCGCCTTGTGCGCGCGCGGCGTCCACACTTCCGGCGAGCCGATCTTGGCGGCCGTGTTCGCGAGCACCGCGCGGACGATGCGCGACGGGAAGCGCGCAGCCAGTGCGGCGCCGGTCAGGCCGCCCATCGAGATTCCGCAGAACGACGCCTGCGCGATCCCGAGATGATCGAGCAGGCCGATCACGTCGCCCGCGAGCTGGTCGATCGTGTACGAACCGGCCGGCGCATCGGAATGGCCGTGGCCGCGCGTGTCGTAACGCAGCACGTTGAAGTGCTGCGTGAACGGACGAATCTGCGGCGCCCACATCTGCAGGTCCGCGCCGAGCGAATTCGAGAAGACGAGCCACGGCGCGTCGTCGCGCGCGGCACGATCGATCCGGTAATGCAGTTTTACGCCGTTGACGGTGGCGAAAGGCATCAGTGTTCTCCTGGTGGTTACGTGCGCGCGTGCAGCGCGAGCACGGCGTCGACGTAGGCGTGCGCCTCGCCGACGTAATGAGCGGGGTCGAGCAACTGTGCGAGCGCGTCGCGCGACAGGTGGGCCGACACGGTCGCGTCGGCGGCGAGCACGTCGAACAGCGTCGCGCCGGTGCGCACGGCTTCCTTCGACGCGTGCTCGACGACGTGATGCGCGTCGAGACGGCCGATCCGGTCGCCGAGCGCGAGCATCACCGCTTCGCCGAGGATCAAGCCGTGCGTGAGGTCGAGGTTCGCCGCGAGGCGTTCGGCGTTCACGTCGAGGCCCGCGACGATCTGCGCGATCTGCGCGAGTGCGCCGCCGGCGAGGCGCGCGAGGTCGGGCAGCGCGTCCCACTCGGCCTGCCAGCCGCCGAGCGCGCGCTCGTGTTCCTGCACCATCCCCGCGAACACGGTCGCGACGAGGCCCGGTGCGCGCACCGCAGCCGTCAGCACGGCGGCGCAGCCCACAGGGTTGCGTTTGTGCGGCATCGTCGACGAACCGCCCTTGCCGGCCGCGGCCGGTTCGCCGAGTTCGCCGACTTCGGTCTGCATCTGCAGCGAGATATCGCGCGCGATCTTGCCGAGCGTGCCGATCAGCATGCCGAACCATGCAGCGGCCTCGGCGATCCGGTCGCGCTGCGTATGCCACGGCACCGCCGGTGCGGCGAGCTCGAGCTCTTTGGCCAGGGCGGCGCTCACGCCGCTCGCGCGATTGCGCAGGCTCGCGAGCGTGCCGGCCGCACCGCCGAACTGCAGCACGAGCGCACGCGCGCGCAGCTCGGCGAGCCGCCTGCGATGGCGCAGCAGCGCGTCGAGCCACTGCGCGAACTTCAGCCCGAGCGTGATCGGCAATGCCTGCTGCAGCCACGTGCGGCCGATCATCGGCGTCGCGCGATGTGTGCGCGCGAGCGTCGCGAGCGACGCGCACGTGTCGTTGAGCATCGGTTCGAGCACGTCGAGCGTATCGCGCAGCTGCAGGACGGTCGCGGTGTCGATGATGTCCTGGCTCGTCGCGCCCCAGTGCACGAATTTCGCGGCCTCGGCATCGTCGGCCTTCACCTGCGCGGTGAGCTGCTTGACGAGCGGAATCGCGAGATTGCCGCCGAGCGCCGCGTCGCGCGCGAGCGCATCGGCATCGAGACGGTCGGCCACGCACGCGCGTTCGATCGGCGCGACCGCGGCGGCCGGAATAACCTGTTGCGCGGCCAGCGCGCGCGCGAGCGCGGCTTCGACGTCGAGCATCCGCTGGACGGTGGCACGGGGCGACCAGATCCGGTTGAGCGGCTCGCTGCCGCAGATGAGGGAGGTCAGGCGGGCGCTGTCTTCGAGCATGGCGTCGGATGGGAAAACGGGTGGCCTATTGTCCACCGAAGCGCGCCGGCGTGCGCACGCGCGCGCCGGCCGCTGCGGTTCAGGCCGCCTTGCGCGTCGCGTCGATCAGCGGCACGCCGGTCAGCTTCTGCAGTTCGTCGAACGACAGGTCGGTGAAGATCTCGCTCACCGCGAGGCCGTCGGACGTCACGTCGAGCACGGCGAGATCCGTATAGATGCGGCTCACGCACTGCACGCCCGTCACCGGATACGAGCACTGCGCGACGATCTTGCTCTCGCCCTGCTTCGTCAGGTGCTCCATCATCACGAACACCTGCTTCGCGCCGATCGCGAGATCCATCGCGCCGCCGACCGCCGGAATCGCATCGGGCGCGCCCGTATGCCAGTTCGCGAGGTCGCCGTTCGCGGATACCTGGAACGCGCCGAGCACGCAGTAGTCGAGGTGGCCGCCGCGCATCATCGCGAACGAATCGGCGTGGTGGAAGTAGGCGCCGCCCGTGAGCAGCGTCACGTGCTGCTTGCCGGCGTTGATCAGCTCGTCGTCTTCCTCGCCGGGCGCGGGCGCCGGGCCCATGCCGAGCAGCCCGTTCTCGCTGTGCAGGAAGATTTCCTTGCTCGGATCGAGGTGGTTCGCCACCAGCGTCGGCACGCCGATGCCGAGGTTCACGTACGCGCCTTCGGGGATGTCCTGGGCGACGCGCTTGGCCATTTCATCGCGGGTCAGTCGTTTCATGTCGGATCTCCTCGGGCGGTCAGGCGGCTTGCGATGCGCGTTCCGCGGCCAGCTCGGCCGCATGCGCGGCCTGCGGCACTTCGACGATGCGCTGCACGAAAATCCCCGGCGTCACGATATGTTCCGGGTTCAGCCCACCGAGCGGCACGACCTGCGACACCTGCACGATCGCGACCTTCGCGGCGCTCGCCATGATCGGCCCGAAGTTGCGCGCGGTCTTGCGATACACGAGATTGCCCCAGCGATCGCCCTTGTACGCCTTCACGAGCGCGAAATCGGCGTGAATCGGCGTTTCGAAGACGTACGGCTTGCCGTCGATCACGCGCGTTTCCTTGCCTTCCGCGAGCTTCGTGCCGTAGCCGGTCGGCGTGAAGAAGCCGCCGATGCCGGCACCCGCCGCGCGAATGCGCTCGGCCAGGTTGCCCTGCGGCACGAGCTCCAGCTCGATCTCGCCCGCGCGGTACAGCGCGTCGAACACCTGCGAGTCACTCTGGCGCGGGAACGAGCAGATGATCTTGCGCACCCGCTTCGCCTTCAGCAGGGCCGCCAGGCCCGTCTCGCCGTTGCCCGCGTTGTTGTTGACGATCGTCAGGTCGCGCGCGCCCTGCTCGATCAGCGCGTCGATCAGCTCGGACGGCATGCCGGCCGTGCCGAAGCCGCCGATCATGATCGTCGCGCCGTCGTGAACGTCGGCGACCGCCGACTGAAGCGATTCGAAAATCTTGTTGACCATGTCTCTTCCTGATACGAACCCCGCGGCACGATGCGCGGCTGTCGGAGGAACACGCGCGTGCCGCGTGCCGTGCCGAAACCGGCTCCGGCTTCGGCGTTTTGTTCGCCAATCGAACCTAGATTCGATTAGCGAACGATGGGCCGATCATAGAGTCGCGCACAGCGCGTTGTCAAGGCGGGATGTCTCGGGGCCGGCTTCGTCGTCGAACGGCAGCCCGACGTAGTTTTCCGCGAGCGATTGCGCCGCGGCACGCGAGCGCGTCACGTACTTCAGTTCCGCGAGCTTGAGCCGGTTCACGAACGGCGTATCGTCGGCCGACGGGTGCAGCATGTTCGTCATGAAGTACGAGAAATGCTCGGCGCGCCACACGCGCTCGAGGCAGGTCGCCGAATACGCATCGAGCGCCGTCGCATCGCCCGTCCGGTAGCGCGCACCCAGCGCACGCGACAACGCGCGGACGTCGGCGACCGCGAGGTTCATCCCCTTCGCGCCGGTCGGCGGCACGATGTGCGCCGCGTCGCCGGCGAGGAACAGGCGGCCGTACTGCATCGTCTCCGACACGAAGCTGCGCATCGGCGTCACGCTCTTCTGCGTGATCCGGCCCTCGGTCGGCGTCCAGCCGGTGTCGTTCGAAAAGCGCGTATGCAGTTCGTCCCAGATCCGCGCGTCGGACCAGGCGCCGAGATCCTCGTCCGGGCGACATTGCAGATACAGCCGCGTGACGGTCGGCGAGCGCATCGAGAACAGCGCGAAGCCGCGCTCGTGGTGTGCATAGACGAGCTCGTCGAGCGACGGCGCCGCGTCGGCGAGGATGCCGAGCCACGCGAACGGATAGACGCGCTCGAACGTGCGCAGCCGCTCGGCCGGAATCGTCTGCCGCGCGATCCCGTGGAAGCCGTCGCAGCCGGCAATGTAGTCGCAGTCGATGCGGTCCGTGCGGCCGTCGGCGTGCTTGAACGTGACGAACGGGCGATCGCCGTCGACGTCGTGCAGCGCGACGTCGGTCACGTCGAAATGCATCGGATGACCGTGCTCGACGCCGGCCGCGATCAGGTCGCGCACGACCTCGTGCTGGCTATAGACGGTGATCGCGCGGCCGCCGGTCAGGCCGCTCAGATCGATCCGGTGACGCTGGCCGCCGAACAGCAGCTCGATCCCGTGATGCTGCAGCCCTTCGCGGCGCATGCGGTCGCCAAGGCCTGCCGCATTGAGCGTGTCGACGGTGCCCTGTTCGAGCACACCCGCGCGGATGCGGTTCTCGCAGTATTCGCGCGAGCGCGCTTCGAGGAGGATCGATTCGACGCCTTGCAGGCGGAGCAGATGGGAAAGCAGAAGGCCGGCGGGGCCGGCGCCGATGATGGCGACCTGGGTGCGCATGACATGTCTCCTGTCGACCGGGCGGCGGCTTCGCACCCGCACCGGATCGGTTCGAAATTGAACATTGGTTCGATTGGTGAACGCATTTCAGCGCTTTCCCGACTATGCGGCAACGCGATTCCGGAGATAACTTCTATCCGTTTTCAAGATATTGGCCGGCGATGGAAGCGCTCGATCTGAACCTCATTCCCTACCTCGTCGCGCTCGACGACACGCGCAACGTGAGCCGCGCGGGCGAACTGCTCGGCGTCAGCCAGCCGCGCGTCAGCACGGCGCTCGGACGCTTGCGCACGTATTTCGGCGATCCGCTGTTCGTGCGCACGTCGCGCGGGATGGAGCCGACGCCGCGTGCGCTCGCGCTGCTGCCCGCCGCGCGCGACGCGCTCGCGCAGATCGAGCGCGGGCTCGTCGCGCCGCACGACTTCGATCCGGCCGCGAGCACGCATACGTTTTCGATCGCGCTATCGGACGTCGGCGAGATCGTGTTTCTGCCGAAGCTGCTGCAGGCGTTCGCGCAGTGCGCGCCGCATGCGAACCTGCGCTCGGTGTCGCTGCCGCACGATGAAGTCGGGCGCGGCCTCGAGGCCGGCTCGATCGATCTCGCGGTCGGCTATTTCCCCGATCTCGACGGCAACAACTTCTTCCAGCAGCGTCTGTTCACGCATCGCTTCGTGTGCCTGATGCGGCGCGGTCACCCGCTCGAGCAGGCGCGGCCGTTCACCGTCGAGCAGTTTCTCGAAAGCGGGCATGCGGTCGTGCGCGCCGAGGGACGCAGCCAGGAAGTGCTCGAGAAATTTCTCGCGAAGCAGCGGATGCAGCGGCGCGCCGTGCTCGAGACGCCGCACTTCATGAGTCTGCCGTTCATCCTGAGCCGCACCGATCTGATCGCGACGGTGCCGCACGCGATCGGTTACGCCTACGCGGCCGAGCACGCGTTCATCGTGCCGGTCGAGCCGCCGCTGCCGCTGCCGCGCTTCGACCTGAAACAGCACTGGCATCGCAAATTCCACAACGATCCGCGCACTGCGTGGCTGCGCGGCGTCGTCGCGTCGCTGTTCAACGACGAGCAGGACGAGTGGCCGAAGTGAGCGCGGGGCCGCACGCACGAAGCGCGAAAGCATGAAACAATGCCCGGATACCGCGCCGCCGCAAACGGCGCCTTCGATGGAGCAACGCTATGGGAAAAAAAACCGCGCGGTCCGAGCCGGCCGCATCCCGCCCGAGTCGTGAAGAAGCCGAGGACGCCGTACGCGTCCTGCTGCGCTGGGCCGGCGACGATCCGACGCGCGAAGGGCTGATCGATACGCCCGCACGCGTCGTGCGCGCCTACGAGCAATTCTTCGCCGGTTATTCGATCGAGCCGCGCGACATCCTCGCGCGCACGTTCAGCGAGGTCGACGGCTACGACGAAATGATCGTGCTGAAGGACATCCGCTTCGAGAGCTACTGCGAGCATCACATGGTGCCGATCATCGGCCGCGCGCACGTCGCGTATCTGCCGAATCACCGTGTGGTCGGCATCTCGAAGCTCGCGCGCCTCGTCGATGCATTCGCGAAGCGCCTGCAGATCCAGGAAAAGATGACGGTGCAGATCGCCGACACGCTGTTCGACGTGCTGCAGCCGAAGGGCGTCGGCGTGATACTCGAAGCCGCGCATCAGTGCATTTCGACGCGCGGCGTGCACAAACCGGGCGTCGAGATGGTCACGTCGCGCATGCTCGGCACGTTCCGCACCGATCCGTCGACGCGGCGCGAATTCCTGTCGATCGTCGCGAACCCGTCTTCCGTGAACCTGACGAATACGTAAATGCAGTCAACGAAGCAAGCGGCGGATGCGCCCGTCGTGCTGGTGACCGGCGCCGCGCGCCGTGCCGGCCGCGCATTCGCCGAGTATTTCGCCGCGCACGGCTATCGCACCGCCGTGCACTACGACCGCTCGGCCGACGCGGCCGAAGCCGCAGCCCGCGCGATCGCCGAACGCGGCCCCGACTCCGTCGCGCTGCAGGCCGACTTGTCAGACGAAGCCCAGATCGCGTCGCTGGTCGACGCCGTGTACGCGCGCTTCGGGCGCCTCGACGTGCTCGTGAACAATGCGTCGGTGTTCTGGCAGGATCATTTCCCGAGCTTCGATCTCGCCGCGTTCGATCACGCGTGGACCGTGAACTGTCGCGCGCCGATCCTGCTCACGCGCGCGTTCTACGAGCGCGCGCGGGCAGCGGGCACGCAGGGCGTCGTCGTGAACGTCGTCGATCAGAAGATCAAGGAAAACTTCCATCGCGACCATTTCAGCTATACGGTCGCGAAGGCGGCGCTCGGCAACCTGACGCAGATGCTCGCGCTGTCGGCCGCGCCGGTGCTGCGCGTGAACGCCGTGTTCCCGGGCCTGATGCTGCCGAGCGACGACCAGACGCAGGCCGATTTCGAACACGCGAGCCGCGCATCGACGCCGCTCGCGCGCATCGCCGGCCCCGACGACGTCGCGAGCGCGATCCTGCTGCTGACGGGCAGCGCGTACAACGGCGTGGATTTCGTCGTCGATGCGGGGCAGAACCTGATTCGCGTCGATCAGGACGTGCTGTACAAGCATCGCTCGCCGAGCAGCCGGCACTGACGATCGGCGCGCGCGCAGCGCGCCGCCTTCGCACAGCCACAGGCCGCTGCGCCGGCGCCGATTTCGCTGCTCCGGCGTTGCGCCGATTCCAGCGTTCCGGCGTTCCTGGCTACGGCCCGCAGCGGCCGCTCCCCGACACGCGCGTGCCGCGTTACGGCTTCTCCGTGCGCTCGCCTTCGCGCACCTTCCCCTGCGCGACGCTCGTGCCGGGCGGCACGCTGTGCGTGAGCCATACGTTGCCGCCGATCACCGACCCGCGCCCGATCGTCACGCGGCCGAGAATCGTCGCCCCCGCGTAGATCACGACGTCGTCCTCGACGATCGGATGGCGTGCATTGCCCTTGACGAGCGCGCCGTCGCCGTCGGCCGGGAAGCTCTTCGCACCGAGCGTGACGGCCTGATAGACGCGCACGCGCTCGCCGATGATCGCCGTCTCGCCGATCACGACGCCCGTGCCGTGATCGATGAAGAAGCTGGGCCCGATTTGCGCGCCGGGGTGAATGTCGATGCCGGTGGCCGAATGCGCGATCTCGTTGATGAAACGCGCGAGCAGCGGGACGCCGAGCCGGTGCAGCGCATGCGCGAGCCGGTGATGCATCATCGCCAGCACGCCCGGATAGCACAGCAGAATTTCGGTGATGTGTTGCGCGGCGGGATCGCCGGCATACGCGGCCTGAATGTCGCTGACGAGCAAGGCGCGAATCGCCGGCAGCTGTCTGCCGAATTCGCGTGCGATCTCGAACGCGCGCTCCTCGAGTGCCGCCGGCGGCGTATCGGCATGCTCGGGCAGGAACGGCAGCGCGCGGCGGATCTGCTCGGACAGGATGCGCAGCGTGCTTTCGAGCGTATGGCCGACGTAGTAGTCGACGCTTTCGTCGGTGAGATCCGGCGCGCCGTAATGCGTCGGAAACATCGACGCGCGCAGGCCGGTCACGATCTTGCAGATCGCGTCGCGCGACGGCAGTTCGCGGATGCCGCGCGGATGACGCGTGCGGTGGCGCTCCTCGCGCGACTCGCGCAGCCCGGCGACGATTTCTTCGAGGCCCCACTGACGGGCGGGTGATGTCGACATAGGTCAAAGCAGACGGCCGAGCTGCGTCGCTCGGCCGCGAATAAAGTGACGGGTCCGACAAGATTACCGCGTTTTTCGCCGGCGGGCGGCATGCCGCGCATCGGCACGATGGCCGATGCCCGTCACAGCCGCGACGTCACATCGTGATGCTGCTCGCGTCGATCCAGCGCACCGCCCAGTCGCGCGCGTGCGCGATCGCAGCGTCCTCGTCGTTGAACTGGAGGTCGGACGGAAAAAAACGGTTCGCCACGAGCTCCCCGTCGCTCGATCGCGAGATCACGACGTAGGGCTTGAACGAACCGTCGCTGGTGCGCGCGGGCGCGCAATTCAACAGATAACCGCGATGCGTGAAGGCAGTAGTCGCTTGCATGGAATCCGCCACCTCTAGTCCCTTGCTTTGTTGTTCACTACCCGTCTTGGAGGGTGTTGGCGCCCCGGCGCGGGCAGAGGCGGCGAGTTCGCATCCCCTGTCGCCGCTTCGCAAGAAACGAATCATACTCTGGAGAAAACGCGTGTTCTAGTTGAAATAAATCATGACGAATCAGTGCGCGCGCAGGCGACCGCGGCGATCGCCCGCGCGCCGTTTTCCCGTCGTGCCCGGAACGGGATTTGCTTGATCCGGAGCGCTTCGCCGCGAGGAGCGTCGCGATGGCGTCATCGACCCCAAACCGTCCTGTCCGTCCGCGCAGCATCGAGCTCGACAACGACGACACGCTCGACAGCACCGTCGATACCGACGGCAAGCACCGCGAGGCCGCGCGCCTTGCCGGCGGCGGACCGTTCTCTCCCGACCAGATCACGCGCAGCAATGCGTCGCTCGTCAATGCGATGCCGGAGGCCGGCGACGGCCTCGCCGGCTTCGATAGCCGGCCGGGCGGCAATCATCCGGCGTTCGCGCTACGTGCCGGCTATGTGCTCGTCGAAAAAGGCTTCGACGCGCCGGCCGCCGTCGGCGACGACACGTTCGGCGCCGTGCACCGGATGTACGGCAGCGTGTACGGGCCCGGCCACGATCGACGGCCCGGCAGGGTGATCGAGCTGGCGCCGGCCGACCGGTAGCCCGGCGCGGCGGCTCGCGCACGACGCCGAGGCGCGGCGCGCGGTGCGCGCGTCGGCACGGGCGTTTGAATCGATCGTTTGCGGAACGGCTGCACCTTGGGCGATCGAAGCGCGCGTATCGGCGCGCGCGGTGCGCGGTGCGGCATCGTGCGACGCAAGATGCTGCGTCGCGCCGCCACGTCACGCCGCGCGCGCCGCGACAACGCGCGGACCGGCTCGGCACTGCAAAGTCGCGGGCATTCGTTTACTCTGCGACGCAGCAACGCAGGCCGGAGCGGCCGTCCGGCCGACTTCCGTTCAACCGCCTCTCGGAGACACCATGTACAAACGCATTCTGGTTGCCGTCGACGGCAGCGATACGTCGCGCCACGCGTTCGAAGCAGCACTCGCGCTCGCGAAAGCGCATGGCGCGGAACTGCAGGCGCTCTACGTCGTCGAGAACGCCGCGATCTACTACAACGTCCCCGGCTACGATCCGTCGGTGCTGCGCGATCAGCTGCTCGCGCAGGGCGCCGAACTGGCGAAGGAATTCTCCGCGCAGATGCAGGCAGCGGGCGTCAAGGGCGAAACGCTGACCAACGAGGCGTCGTCGTTCAACGACGTGTCGTCGCTGATCCTCGACGGCGCGAAAGCGTTCGGCGCGGAGTTGCTCGTACTCGGCACGCACGGCCGTCGCGGCTTCCGCCGGCTCGTGCTCGGCAGCATCGCCGAACAGTGCGTGCGACACGCGTCGCTACCCGTGCTGCTGATTCCTGCTGCCGCGCACGCGGACGCAGACGAAGGCGCATCGGCCTGAGCGCGGCATCGCGCGCGCCGGTTTCCGCGGCGCGCGC